>JAOUFP010000463.1 GCA_029858145.1 Nitrospirota bacterium
AGGAACTTCTCAGTGCTGATATTAAAGCTGCCTAAAATCTAATAGCTGCAGACCGGACAGTTTATGTGCTCCATAACCGGACAAATCTATTTGTTGACAACACTGTTTTTTATTAGTGCCATGAACTACGATCGGAGAGCATAGAGCTTTATTTTTACTCATCGCCCGGTACTCGTTGCAGTCTTTTTTCTCTCATCACTCAAAGATCACGTAACTCTTGACCATTGCAGATCTCTTTCCTTTAATGCCAAGGTCTTTAATGCTGCCGAGTCTTCTCTCCCTTCGCATCTTGAGGATCCTTTTCACCGTCTCGGGGCCGAGGCCGGGCACCCTGAGGAGGGCCTCCCGGTCGGCGGTATTGACGCGCACCGGATAAAAGTCCGGGTGGCTGTCGGCCCAGACCTGCTTCGGGTCCCTGTCGAGCCGCAGATTGCCGCCTCCGTCCAGAAGGATCTCGCCCTCACAGAAGCCATATTTACGGAAGAGAAAATCGACCTGATACAAACGGTGCTCCCTCATGAACCTCTCCCCTGGATTCGTGAGAAACTGCTTTTCACCGGGGATGTCCGGGGTCCCGAGGCCTTTCTGGTAGGCAGAAAAATAGACCCGCTTAAAATTCAGGTTAGTGTATAAACCGGACATGCACTGTATGATCTCAGAATCGGTCTCGTTCGAGGCTCCGACGATGAACTGGGTCGTGCACTTCACCTTCGAATACCTCGTCCCTTTGCCGGTAAGCCTGCCCATCAGCTCTACCGGCCTGATGATGTCCCTCTCGTAATCCTTCTTGCCAGAGAGCAGCGCAAAGTGCTTCCTGCCGGGAGTCTCGATATTCAGCGATACCGCCGTCGAAAGGGAGACGGCCTCCTCTATCGCAGCGTCTGAAGCGCCCGGTATTATCTTCAGGTGGATATAGCCCCGGTATTCATGCCTCCCTCTGAGGAGACGGGCGACCGCGTTTATCCTTTCCATCGTATTGTCCGGATTCCCGATGACGCCAGAACTCAGAAAGAGGCCGAAGACCTTTCTTCTCCTGTAATATTCCATGAAGATATTGGCGACTTCTTCAGGATTGAGGGTGCAGCGCCGTACGTTCGACCCGGAGCGGAGAGGGCAGTACCTGCAGTCGTTCGCGCAGGCGTTCGAAAGGAGCGTCTTCAGGAGGACCGAATAGCCTCCCTGGGGAAGCGCCACCGGATAGAGCCACTTGCCTTCCATTCCCAGCCTGCGGCGGTCGTCCCTGCCGGTGCCGCACGCGCAGGCAAGATCATACTGAGAATCTTCAGAAAGGATCTTGAGTTTTTCGATAGTCTCCATAGGATAAAACCTATGGAATTATATCACATGGCAGGGTTGCGAAGTTGCGCTGCCATTCTTAACCCGGCACCGGGCACAACCCTTCATTTTGAGGAGAAAACCCATTACCCTGCGGTCATTGCTCGTTGCTGTTTCTTACTCAAGTTACTAGAACCTATCTCAAAACCGGTTGTTTCTGAAAAGGCTGTCATACCCCGAAGGCGGGTATCCAGAACACCTTGAAAACACCGGATTCCCGTCTGCACGGGAATGACAAAAAAAGGGCAAATGACAATAACTTTTGATTTTGAGATAGGTTCCAATCACTGGATGTTTTTTACTCATTTCTCGGTACTCATTGCTGTAATCGCTTTGAGCCATGAGTGCGGAAACATTTTTCCCGGAAAAGTATTATAATAGGTAATGTTGTGCAGTTTTGCCGGAAAAGAAATTTCGTCTCGAAATATCCGGTCCCTCCCAAGGGGTTTCCGCCGTGTATGAAAATTACCGCAGGTACCATAGGTATTCTGTCAGCGCAAAGGCATTGATCACCAGGCATGATGCAAATTCACCAAAGAGGCTGTCCACACAGGTAACCACCATCTCGCAGGGGGGGTTGGGATTTTATGCCGACATCTTATTCGAGAAGGCCACACCGGTTTCTGTCGAGCTCTTGATCAGCGATAGGGACATGGAAATTCTCGAAGGCAGGATCGCGTCGATCTGCTCAGAGGGAAACAACTATTTTGTGGGCATCGCCTTTAACAGGGATATCCCTTATGAACAGTTTGTCGAGATCTTCGGCTGAGATTTACAACGCATTTACGCATCTGCACTTTTTCGCTTTCACGGTTTTACTTTAAGCTTTGAGCTTTTTTGCTATTCGCCACTCACCAGTTACAAATTAGCGGATGTTTATTACTCATTGCCCGGTACCCGTTGCTCATTGCGGTCTTTCCCTATCACGCTTCTGCGCTTTCACTGTTTTGTTTTGAGCTGTAAGCTTTTTTCTCGCTGCCGCCCTTACCTTTACTTCTATCCGCTTTCACTGTTTTCACCATGAGCCATGAACTGCAGGCTCATCGCTGTTTTTGTTATGTTGTTCGTCGCCAGGACTGAAAGAGCATGTGGTATATTGTAATATGCCCGCGAATCTTCCTCCGGAATATTTCGAAGCAGAG
>JAOUFP010000063.1 GCA_029858145.1 Nitrospirota bacterium
AGGGGAGCACCCGCGATAGGCATCGCAGCTGCCATGGGTATCGCCCTCGCTGCCCAGGATATAGAGGCCGATACATTCGAGAGTTTTACCGCTCAGCTCGGTCCTGTTTGCAGCACCATGCTTTCGACAAGACCCACCGCAGTGAACATCCGGTGGGCGGTAGAAAGGCTCAGGAACTTTCTCGGGAAAAACCGCGACAACTCAATCACAAAGCTCAAGGAACTGCTGATAGCGGAGTCCCAAAAGATACTCGAAGAGGATATCCAAATAAACAGGGCGATCGGGGTCTGGGGCGCGCAATTCATCCGTGACGGCGACACCCTTCTGACTCACTGCAATGCCGGGTCACTCGCAACCGGCGGATATGGAACCGCCACAGCCCCTATGTTTATCGCCAAAGAGCAGGGGAAACACTTCAGCGTCTTTGCGGATGAGACACGCCCCGTACTTCAGGGGGCAAGGCTCACCGCCTGGGAGCTCATGCAGGCGGATATCGACGTGACGCTGATAACCGACAACGCAGCCGGCGCGTTCATGAAGAAGGGGCAGATAGATCTTGCTATTGTCGGCACCGACAGAACCGTGCTCAACGGCGATGTAGCAAACAAGATCGGGACCTATACAGTTGCTGTTCTCTGTAAAGAGCATACTATCCCGTTTTATGTCGCTGCTCCCCTGAGCAGCGTTGATTTTTCCCTCCCCTCAGGAGATCTTATCCCTATAGAGGAGAGGGAGCCGGAAGAAGTAACCAGTGTGTTCGGGAAATGCAGGATAGCCCCGGAAGGCGTAAAAGTCAGAAATCCGGCCTTTGACGTTACCCCCGCGAAGTATGTTACCGCGATCATAACGGAAAAGGGCGCATTCAGGCCACATGACCTGAAAGAGCTTGCAAACCCCTATGCTGATATAGAAAAACTGAGAATACACGCATGAAAATGAAATTACAGGAAGTTTTTGACCTTTATGAAGAACAGCTCGGACTTGTAGAGTTCAGCATCAGGGAACTCTTCAGAAATAAAATCCCCTTTATTCCCCTGATAGGAAACTATATCATCTCCAGCGGCGGTAAAAGAATGAGGCCTCTTTTTCATCTGATCAGCGCCGATCTTGCGGGATACAAAGGGAACGCGCATATCGACATCGCCGGCATCATCGAATCAATACATACCGCTTCGCTGCTTCACGACGATGTCGTGGATATGGCGGAAATCAGGAGAGGCAACCCTACCGCCAATTCCATCTGGGGCAACCAGATCGTTGTTCTGGTGGGAGACTTTTTGTACTCCAATGCCTTAAAAACAGCGGTTATGCAAAAAAACCAGAAAATAATGGAAATCCTCTCCGGCGCCACCACCCGGATGACAGAAGGCGAATTGCTGCAGCTTAACCGGACAGGGAATCCTGACATAACCGAACATGATTATATAGAGATCATTTCTGCAAAGACCGGGGCCCTTATCTCTGCTGCCTGCAGATTAGGCGCTGTTTTGGCGGAACTGCCGGAAGCCCAGGAAAACGCCCTGGCGCAGTTCGGCATGAAAACGGGAATTGTATTCCAGATGGCTGATGATATACTTGACTATATGGCGGATGAAAATGCACTCGGCAAAAACCTCTGCAAGGATCTCGAAGAAGGCAAGATAACCTTGCCGTTGCTCAATCTCCTGACAGTAGCCGGAGAGGATGAGCGGAGCGAAATTAAACAGATCATCAGGGACTTTTCGGACAAAGGGATATCGAGAATCATGGCGCTCCTGCAGAAATACCGTTCAATCGAATTATCATTGCAAAAAGCCCGGTCCCTGCTCGATGAGGCCAGGTCCGAGCTATCTGCTTTCCCTGACGGTCAGGCGAAGGAAGCCTTGCTCGCACTTTCGGAATATTCACTGCAAAGAGAAAAATAAATGCACAAACTCGTGGAACTTGCGAAAAAAACTGTTGAAGAGTATGTAAGAAACAGACATGAAATTTCCACGCCCGGAGAGCTTATCCCTGAAATGACGGCTAAGGCAGGGGTCTTTGTAAGCATCAAGAAAAAAGGAAACCTGCGCGGGTGCATAGGAACCTTCATGCCGCATACTGAAAATGTCGCGCATGAAATTATAAAGAATGCCATATCTGCCGCGACGCAGGACCCCCGCTTTGAACCGGTCAGAGAGGATGAGTTGAATGACCTGGAGTATTCTGTAGATGTGCTCACTCCGCCCGAAAAGGTGGGCGACATCAGCGAGCTTGATCCGAAGAAATACGGCGTCATTGTCACGCATGGATCGCGGAAGGGACTTCTTCTTCCTGATCTGGAAGGCGTGGATTCGGTCGAAGAACAGTTACGGATAGCGAAAATGAAAGCCTGGATCGGTCCTGACGAGAAAGTCGACATCTTCCGTTTTACGGTCTCCAGGTACAGGTGATTTTATGGCACAGGACACTCCGGAAGAGAATGCTGTCAGGACTTTCGCTGAAGGCGGAAAACTCAGGCTTTTCCTGATTGTTCTTCTCGTAGTTGCCGTCATCCTGGAAGGGTACTACATTCACCTCTTGCAGAAAAGGATAGAGGATCGGAACGACGAATTAACAAACATTTCGGTCCGGTTACAGTTTTTAAAGAGCGAAGGAGAGGCATTGAAGTCAGAGCTTACATCCGCTAAAAAGACAACAGGAGTCCCCGACAGTGGAAATACCCCTGAAAGGTAATATCAACAGCATAAGTCTCGTAAAAATTCTCGTCCAGCTCAACAGGAACGGAAAAACAGGCACGCTGAATCTTTCTACCCCCTCTTTCACAAAAACCATATACCTGAATGCAGGCGATGTTATTTTCGCTTCTTCGAACTATGCGGATGACCGGCTGGGAGAAATGCTCCTGAAGGCCGGCACCATAACGGTTGAACAGTACGACAAATCTGTAGAAATCCTGACGTCCACGGGAAAAAGGCAGGGTGCCATTCTCGTTGAACTCGGGTGTCTTACCCCGAAGGAGCTTTTCCGGGGACTCAAGTACCAGGTGAACGAGATCATTCAAAGCATGTTCATGCTGGAAGACGCGGAATACGAATTCAGAGAAGGCGACATTCCTTCCCAGGAAGTCATTTCGCTGAAAATGAGCATGGGGAACCTGATTTATGCCGGAGTAAACAAGATTGTCAACTGGACGAGGATTCGAAATGTAATGCCGGATACCGGTTCTGTCCTTAAGCTCAGTGAAGACCCGCTCAGCCTTTTTCAGGAGATTGAGCTGAGTTCGCAGGATAAAAAAATTCTCTCCCTTATCGATGGAAAAAAAACCATTAAAGAGATCATTGACAGTTCCTGGATGGGCTCCTTCGAGGCATTGAAAATTCTCTATGTCCTTTGGTCCATTGGAATGATCGAGGAAGCCGCCGGACAGAAAGAAACCCTGGACGCTGAAGAGACCGCGGCACTGGAGGAAATTCTCAGGCCCCTTTCCGAGGAAGAAGAAACCATGCTCGCAAAGATCAATTCGCTCTACTTCTCACTCGGGAACCTCACAATGCATGAACTCCTTGAGGTTGACGAAACTTCTGACAGCGAAAAGGTAAAGAAAAACTATTACCGCCTTGCCAAGGAATATCATCCTGACAGGCATCTCACCTTTACCGGCCCTGACACAAAGAAGAAGCTGACCACAATATTTGATGCCATTACAAAGGCATACAGCACCTTAAGGGATGAGACCCTCAGGACCGAATATTTCCAGTCCCTCGTCGCTCCGAAAGCAGAGTCAGCACCTCAGGAAAGCGTGCGGGCAGAAGACCAATTTAAAAAAGGCATCGCAGAATTTAAGACAGGGAACTTCTGGGGTGCGATTGATCACTTTAAATGGGCAATAAAATTGAACCCGGAACAGACAGGTTATCTGAGTTATCTTTCCCTGGCTTACTCTAAAGTCCCCGGCAAGCTGAAAGAAGCTGAAGAGGCGCTTCATCAGGCGATCAAACTGGAGCCCTTCAATGCAGACCTCCATGCAAACCTCGGACTTATCTACATGAAAGCAGGCTTGAAAAAAAGGGCTCATACCAGCTTCCAGAAGGCTTTAAAGATCGACCCACATCATGACAAGGCCCGGAAAGGGCTTGAACAGACAAAAGCCTAGCCCATATAATTCATAAATAACCCCAATAAAAAAAAGAGCCAACTCACCTGAAACCTTTGGTATTATTGATTCTGCGAAGAACAAAATCCAAAGAAAGGGAGCCGGCTATATGACAGAGTGTATCACAGAGCAACTGAACTTTTCATTCTTTCGGAAGCGTCAACTGGCGGTAGATTTTGAGGGAGGGAGATCACCTCTGATGCGGGGCTGCTGTTGATCCGGCGGGCGGATGATAGCCTGCGCCTAGCGGAAGGAATTGCTGGTTGCGTAAAGGATCGCCGTGACAGCCGGTATGCTGATCACAGCATGGTGGAACTGCTGCGGCAGAGGATCTACCAGGTTGTTGCAGGTTTGAGGACTGCAACGATGCCACCCTTCTGAGGAAAGACCCGGCGCTGAAAGCGGCGTGTGACCGGCTGCTCAGCGATGACAATCTTGCTTCTCAGCCAACGCTGTCACGGCTTGAGAACTCCGTAACAACAAGGGACCTCTACCGGATGGCAGAGCAGTTTCTTCACCTGTATATCCGGAGGAACAAGAAGCGGAAACCGAAGCGGATTATTCCGGACCTTGATGGCACCGATGATCCTACATACGGCAATCAGCAGTTGACTTTCTTCCACGGCTGCTACGATCAATATATGTACCATCCGCTGGTGATCTATGATGCTGATACGGGGGAAATGATGTGCTTGAGCAGATGATTGCCGATCTCCTTGAGACAGCCCGTAGGCAGTACGAGGAGACCCGGAAGAAACAGAGACTCTTTACCGAGGGGAAATATCAGGCCAAGAGCCGGGACAGGAAGCGAAGGGTCATTATGAAGGCCGAATGGCTGCCGCAGGGACCCAACAGTCGTTTTGCGGTGACGAATCTCTCAATGAATACCCAGCAGGCATATGAGTTCTACACCGAACGCCGCGGCACCTGCGAGGCAAGAATTGATGAGTTCAAGAACGGATTAAAGGCAGACCTACTGAGCTGTCACCGGTTTTTTGCCGACGAGCTCCGGCTCTTTCTGCATATGGCTGCCTATTGGCTCGTGTTGAGACTCAGAGAGGCCCTTGCAAAGACAGAGCTTGCCTCGATGCAGATCCAGCAACTGCGGCTCAGACTGTTGAAGATTGGCGGGCAGGTAATCCAGTCCGCTCGGCGGGTGTGGTTCCGGCTGGCAAGTGGATGTCCCTGGCAAGACATCTTCGTCCTCGCCCACCGACGGCTTCAAGCCGATTTCTGCTGACCGATATCGCTGTTAAACAACGACGATAGGATCTTCAAGGGGGCGGTGCGTTCTGAATCCAAGAAAATCGGCTCGAACAAACAATATTGGTGTTAACGATCTTCTCCGTGAGCTCAACTCTGATCTCTCACAAGATGCCGTACCCAATCACCGCCGCCTCTACACAAAAAATTCCCTTGACCAGCGTGTTTATGAATTATGTGGGCTAAAAGTGGTGAATTTCCGCTTGTCGGGAATGACAGAATTCTGTGAATTTATTTATGGGACAGCACACTAGTCAGGCAGTACAGCAGGCAAAAAACCTTCCCGTTATTTCAGGTCTGCTGCGCACGTTTCAACGCCTGAAGACGCCGCTTTTGCCGCCCTTTTTCTCGACCAGCATTATATCGGAAATAATCATGCCCCTGTCGGCTGATTTGCACATATCATAAATCGTAAGAGCCGCTGCAGAGACAGCGGTAAGCGCCTCCATCTCGACCCCGGTCTGACCGGTCACTCTGACTCTGGAGTCAATCTGTATCCCGCTGCGCTTGGTATCGATCGCAAAATCGATGGTGACCGAGGCAATACTCAAAGGATGACACATCGGGATCAGCTCCGCGGTTTTTTTTGCCGCCATAATACCCGCCACCCTGGCGACACCGAGAACGTCACCCTTGGCTATCCCGCCCTCCCTGATCAATCTCAAGGTAGACTTTTTCATCGAGACAAACCCGCGGGCAACCGCTTCTCTCGCGGCAAAAGGCTTCTCCGAGACGTCCACCATCCGCGCCTTCCCGTTCTTATCAAAGTGAGTGAGTCCGGTCATCCGCCAATCTTCGGCATAGGTCTTTTCTGCACATTATGACTGATCAGAGACCGCTCACCCTGCTCACCTGCTTCGGCAGCGTGCGCCACGGTCATTTTCCCGGCATCCTGACGGCTGCCCATTTCGTGCCCCTGCGGCTTCACCGCAATCGACAGCCTGAGTAACCGTTCGATTTCATCATCAGTAGCCCCGCTCCTGATTGCCGATTTGAGATCAATCTCAGTTTCTGAGAACAGGCAGGGCCTTAATTTCCCGTCAGCCGTGAGCCTTAAGCGGTTACAATCAAAACAAAAATGATGAGTGAGCGCACTGATAAATCCTATGACGCCTTTTGCGCCTTTGAACCTGAAATATTTCGAAGGGCCGTTTTTTCTGATGCGCACCGGGGTCAAAGGACCCAGCGGTGCGATAATCTTCCTGATCTCATCCGTGGTCATATATTTCCCGGGACTCCAGAAATCAAGATCGGCGGAAGGCATGCATTCTATAAACCGAACCTGATATTCAGTATCGAGGGTCATCCTGGCAAAATCTGATATCTCGTCATCATTGATGCCCCTCATCGGCACCATGTTTATCTTCACCGGTTTAAGCCCCGCCCGTTTTGCAGCCTCAAGTCCTTTCAGTACAGACGCAAGCTCTCCCCCGCGCGTTATCTGCCTGTATCGTTCTTCTTTGAGTGAATCAAGGCTCACGTTGACCCTGTCGAGTCCTGCTTCAGCGATCCTGTGCGCAAACTTTTCAAGAAAAATCCCGTTGGTTGTCATGCTGAGGTCTTTTATGCCCTGAATATTTTTGAGTGAAGCAATGAGAAAAACGATATTTCTCCTGGTGAGCGGTTCTCCTCCGGTCAGTCTAATTTTCGACACTCCGAGACGGGCGGCAACTGCAGCGATCCTTGCAATCTCTTCGTATCTGAGGATGTCCCTATGCATTGCCGGGCATACGCCTTCAGAAGGCATGCAATAGAGACATCTCAAATTGCATCGGTCAGTTATAGAAATCCTCAGATAATCGATCGTTCTGAGAAATCTGTCCCTCAGACCATTCATTATTTTCTCTTGCCGTTCTTTTTATCCAGTTCCGCCAGCTTCTTAGCGGCAAGTTCGGCATCTTTCGATTCAGGGTACCTTTCGATCACCCTGTTCAGTATTATTTTCCCTGTCTTGGCATCGCCGATTTCGATAAATGCGAATGCCTGCTTTAACAGCGCGCCGCTCGTCTTTTTGCTGTCAGGATACTTTTTCAGCAAAGACTCATACGCGAGGATGGCATCTTCATAGAACTTCTCGGCGTAGTACGTCTCCGCAATCCAGAACTGGGCGTTGTCCGTGAGGTCGTTTCTGGGGTAATCCTTGATAAACGCCTCGAACTTCTCTCGTGCTTCCTTGTATTTCTTATCCTTGAACGCCTGATACGCCGCATCGTAGGCCGCCGTCCTTTCGTCTACTTCCTCCTGCTTCAGCGGAGATACGCCCGGTGCCGCCGGTTCAGTCTCCTGACCGGGTACTTCCGTCCGGGCAGAAGGTCCCTCCTTTTCGCCCGCTTCCTCTTTATGGGCGGCAGTTCGCTCGATAGCAGCGATCTTCTCCTTCAGCAGCTTCATCTGGCTTTCGAGACTGCTGATCTGGGCCCTGACAATATCACGTTCCGTGATCGATTCCTTCAAGGTTTTTTCGGTGAAATATTTGTTTTCTTCAAACCTGCCCCGTATCTCCTGCAACCCGCTCGAAAGCTCATTGATACGGGAGTTCATGGCAGCCTGACTCTCCCGGACCGCAGCGAATGAATCCTCCTTGACAGTGCCTGCGGTTCTCTCCTTCAAGGTATTCACCTCTGTTTTCGCGGTCACCGCCTCTTTTTTCAAGTCATCGACTTCCATTTTAAGACGATAGAAATCCGTATTCGAAACGCACGCGCTTACCAGGATAAGCAGCACCAAAGGCAAATACTTTTTCACTATTTGCCCGCCTTCGTTAATATAACGATATGCGCCCTCCTGTTCTTCGTCCAGCAGTCTTCGCTCTGTTCTGCGCATACCGGCCTCTCTTCACCGTAGCTTATTGTTTCAATGCGCGCAGACGGCACTCCGAGAGAAACGAGGTAGTCTTTAACCGCTTTTGCCCTGCGGTCTCCCAGCGCGAGGTTGTATTCATTCGTCCCCCGTTCGTCGCAATGGCCCTCGATGGACAGGGTGGCCGAACTGTTCTTTGTCATATACGCAGACACCTTCATCATCTCATCCTTATAACTATCCTTTACGTCGTATTTGTCATAATCGAAAAGGATGTCTGCAAACATGTCCTCTTTACTTTCTTCATGCGGCGCCACCACATCCTTGGATGCGACCGCTTCAACCTTCTGTTCAGTGATTTTTTCAGGTTCCTTTGGTTTCGCAATCTCTTCAGGCTTTGTCTCGACAGCCGGAGGAGGTGCTTCCGTTTTAACCGCCTTTTTCTGACAACCCGTAAGAAGCATGAATGATGCCAGGATCACTGCTACTGCCAGTACAATAAAAACCTTGTTCATCCTTAATGCCTTTGCCATAATTTCTTTCATGAAACCCTCCTTAATATGGAATTAGTTTGGTGACCATCTTGGACCAGAAGACCTCAGCCCTTTGGGACTTATCCTCCTTTGAGCCTCTCCGTTGGCCCTCATGATATAGACGCCCTGTTTTCCTTCTCTGTCCGACGTAAATGTTATATATCTGCCGTCAGGGGAAAAAGAAGGATCTTCGTTATTGCCCTGCTCTGTAAGCTGCACCAGCTCAGATCCGTCCGGCTTTACCATGCAGATCTGGTTTTTCCCTCTCCTGCAGGAAAAAACAATCCTGTCGCCCTTTGGCGACCAGCTGGGGGAAGTATTGTAAGAACCTTCAAACGTCACACGCCTCGTGTCACTGCCGTCACTGCGCATAAGATACAACTGCGGACTTCCGCCTCGGTCTGAAACAAAGGTAATATAATCGCCGTCCGGAGATACTGACGGAGAAACCTCGATACCGTATGATGAGGTGAGCTTTTTAAGCGAACTGTCCTTGAGCGACAAGATAAAAAGATCCGGTGTTCCGTCCTTGCTCGATGAAAACATCACTCTGTCTCCCTGAGGAAAAAAGTCTCCCGCCATGTTTGTGCCCCTGGATACAAAGACTCTCTTTTCTGACATTCTCAGAAAGTCTAACAAATATAACCCCCATTGTCTACCCCGTTCAGATGAGTAGAAGATCTTTGATCCATCGGAAGACCAGTGGGGAGAAAGCACCAGTGTGCCTTTCAACCCCAGCTTCCTGACCCGCTGCCCGTCCCAGTCCATAAGATAAATGCCCTTCTCGCCATCGTCCTCGGCGACGAACGCTATTTTCGTCCTGAAAATTCCTGGCGCATTGGTCAGCGCGGTATAGATATCATTCGCGATATTATGTGCCATCTGCCTTATAAGCTCTTTTTCAGCCTGATATTGTTTGCTCAGGATCGGTCTGATTTCAAACGTATCGTAAAGATTTAGCGTCACGGTCAATTCTTTTGTGACACCGACGCTTCCCTTTACGACAGCCTCTATCCCCAGAGGCCTCCAATTACCAGGGTTGTATGCCTGCGCCGGGTCCTCTATATACGATGCCTTGTCAATGTACACAAAGAGACCGGTAAAGGTGAGGTCATCCCTGATGATTTCGGAAATCTCCTTGCCGTAAGGGCCCTGCAGGTCATAGATCGCGATCGGAAGTTTTTTTGCCGAAGGCGATGTGATGTCAATATAGATCTTCGCCTCGGCAGCACCGGATAGCCAAAAGTGAATCGCCAGCATAAATAAAGGAAGAAGAATATTTTTGAATTTTCCCTTCACGGATAGAACCTGATCCCTATTTCCATTTCATACGGGGGAGGGGAAACCGGGGATGCCTTTGTCACCGCCTTCAAAACCGACCTGTCAAAAAGCAGATCGCCGGAACTTTTCTCAATTCCATGAATAGTAACAGTTCCATCCCTTCTGATTGTCACTGCTATGATTGATTCAAGTTCCTTCTTCCCCATGTCGGGATACACCCATTCCTGCCGGATTTCTTCTGTTATCTTCGCATAATAACTGTCAAACAAAGAGCCTTGGGGAGT
>JAOUFP010000064.1 GCA_029858145.1 Nitrospirota bacterium
CGCTGATATCACGCGCGGATTCAATTATTTTAGAGGACTGTTCAGCTGCTGACCTGCCTTTGAATTTTTCGAGCGATTTTTCGAGTTCCTTCATCTCCAGGAGAAGTTTTTGCAGCTTGTCAGAAGGGTTTTCCGAGGTCTTCAGTATCTCGGCTATCTTCCTGAGTTCACTTTCATCGGATCTGAACTCCTTGATTGCCTCCTTGCCTGTAACAGCTTCTATTCTTCTTATCCCTGACGCGACGCTCCCTTCGGAAAGGATCTTGAAGAGGCCGATGTCTCCCGTTGCACTCACATGCGTGCCCCCGCACAGTTCGGCGCTGACGTCAGACACCCTGACCACCCGGACAGTGTCGCCGTACTTTTCTCCGAAGAGGGCCGTGACACCCGATTCGACGGCTTTTTTCGTGTCCATGAGGGTTGTGGCAACTGTTATGTTTCTGAGTATGACATCATTGACTTCGTCCTCAATACTTTCAATGGTCTCCCTGTTCAGAGAATCAAAATGGGTGAAATCAAAACGCAGCCTTTCAGGAGCGACATAGGACCCGGCCTGTTTGACATGTTCACCGAGGAGATTTTTCAGGGCCGAGTGGAGCAAGTGTGTTGTAGTATGATTTCTCATCGTCGCGGTCCTGCTGTCCCGGTCGACAGAACAGCGAATCTTTTCTCCTGTCTTCAGTGCGCCTTTTTTCATGCGTATTTTATGGATATGCATTCCCTCAAGGGGTTTTTTTGTATCTGTTACGACTGCCTTCACTTCACTGGTACGGAATAGTCCCACATCCCCGGCCTGTCCTCCCGATTCGGCATAGAAAGGCGTTTTGTCGAGCAGGGCCTCGCCGGTACTGCCCTCAGGCAGTTCCTGAATGATCTTTCCGTCCCTGACGAGCGCGAGCACTGTTGCTTCAGTCTCAAATGTATCGTAACCGACGAAGACAGTCTTCTGAAATTGCTGAAGCAGGTCCTTGTAAACAGGAGCAACGGCAAACTCTTCCGCGGACCATGAAGACCTTGCTTTTGCCTTCTGCATTTCCATTTCCTTGTGAAAGCCGGGCTCATCTATCTGAAGATCATGCTCTCCCGCGACATCCTTCGCGATATCAAGGGGAAAGCCGTATGTATCGTACAACTTGAAAAGTTCCTCTCCCGGAATAATTTTGATGCCCGTTTTTTTCATGGGGGCAATGATGCCGTTCAGCATGATGAGTCCCTGCTCAAGGGTCTTGTTGAACCGCTCTTCTTCGAGTTGGAGCATCTTCTGGACTCTCGGCTTTTCATCAAGGAGTTCAGGGTAGACGCTGCCGAGGGAATCGGCCACGGATTCGCAGAGTTTATAGAGTACCGGCTCTTCGATGTCAAGGCTCTTGGAATATCGGGACGCACGCCGTATTATTCTTCTTAATACATAGCCCCTTCCTTCATTGGAGGGGATGAGTCCTTCCGAAAGGAGGAAAGTGATGGATCTGATATGATCGGCAATGACCCTTATTGCGGTATCGGTTCTTTTGTCGGCACCATAGGATTTTTTTGCATACGAGCATATGGCGGATATGATCCCGGCAAATATATCCGTATCAAAATTATTATGTTTTCCCTGAAGGACGGCGGAGAGTCTTTCAAGCCCCATGCCAGTATCTATGCTGGGTTTCGGCAAAGGAGTAAGGGTTCCGGATTTATCTCTGTCATATTGCATGAATACCAGGTTCCATATCTCGAGGAAACGGTCGCAGTCGCAGCCCACCGCGCAATCAGGACTGCCGCAGCCGATCCCGCTTCCCTGATCTATAATGATTTCGGAGCATGGGCCGCACGGTCCCGTATCGCCCATCTGCCAGAAATTATCTTTTGCACCGAGCCGTACGATCTTTTGCGTGGAAATGTCCGTGAGGGTTTCCCATAACTGCGCAGCCTCGTCGTCTTCTTCGAACACGGAGACCCATAATCGCTCTTTGGGGAGTTTGTATTCCTTGGTAAGCAGTTCCCATGCGAAGAGTATCGCGTCTCTCTTGAAATAATCCCCGAAGGAGAAGTTGCCGAGCATTTCAAAAAAAGTATGGTGCCGGGCTGTATACCCGACATTCTCGAGGTCGTTGTGCTTTCCACCGGCACGCATGCATTTCTGACTGGATACCGCGCGTTTATATGCTCTGACCTCCTCTCCAAGAAAGACGGACTTGAATTGGACCATGCCTGCGTTCGTGAAGAGAAGGGAAGGGTCATTGCCGGGAATAAGGGATGAACTCGGGACGATTTCATGTCCCCTGGACCTGAAAAAATCCAGAAATGCATTTCGTATTTCGTTGCTCGTCATACAGGCTGTTTCACAGTCCCGGGCTCTGCATGAGGAATGAAATTCACTTTATCATGGCAAAACAGAACTGAACTTGAGCTGGATGTGAGAGAGGCCGGCAAAACTGCGCCTGCAAACAGTGAATGCTTTTTCAATTTTCTTCTTCCTCCGCAATCCGTTTTAAATTTTGACATGCTTTTCTTATTGTACTGAAAGTGTAGCCTTTGCGTACAAGGAAATCCCAGAGTCTCTTCTCGTTTTTTTTATCAAGATAATTTCCCATAGTTTTCAGTTTTTTGTCTATAAGTTTTTGAATCTTTTCAGTTTCCGCTTCTTCATCGTACTGCAGGGCTGCCTCGACGATTTCATTTGGCACCCCCCTGCTGAGCAAAAAACTTTTCGTCCTTTTATGTCCGAGCAGCTTATTGTTGAAAGCCTGACGTTTAAGATTCAGGGCAAGGGCATGGTCATCCAGATACCCTGTCTCTTTCAGGTACATTAGCGCGGAAGATATATCACTCCCGGAAAACCCCTTTTTCTCGAGCCGTTCACGCAATTCGTTTTCGCTTCTGGATCTGTAACCGAGGAGCCGAAAGGCGTATTTCCGGGCGTCAGCTGCCGAATCTGTCAATTTTCATCTCATCCTTTGACGTTTTTTCATCAAAAGTAAGATCACTTGTTGAATGTATCCCTTTTACCTTCAGGGCGAAATCGTCAGGATTAGTCGCTCTCCGCAGCGCCTCCTCATATGAGATGAGATTGGATTTGTACAGGTTGAAGATCGACTGGTCAAAAGTCTGCATGCCGTAATGAAGCGCGCCCTGGGCTATCACATCAGGGATTATCTTCGTCTTGTCCGCATCAAGAATACAATCCTTGATCGTTGCGGTAGCGATGAGAACCTCAACGGCAGGCACTCTTCCGTTGCCGTCCATCCGCGGGACAAGTCTCATCGAGATGATGGCCTTGAGTACCGAGGCAAGCTGTATCCTCACCTGCTTGTGCTGATAAGGAGGGAAGACCGATATGATCCTGTTTATGGTTTCTGTCGCATCGATCGTGTGCAGCGTACTCAGGACGAGATGTCCGGTCTCCGCGGCCGTCAGGGCCGTCTGGATGGTCTCAAAATCTCTCATCTCTCCAACGAGAATAACATCAGGATCCTGCCGCAGGGAAGCCCGCAGAGCTTTACTGAAGGATTCCGTATCATTGCCTATCTCCCTTTGGTTTACGATGGATCTTTTGTCCCTGTGGAGGTATTCTATCGGATCTTCGATGGTTATGATATGGTCTGTTCTGTTGGCGTTTATATTGTCGATTATGGAAGCGAGAGTAGTAGACTTGCCGCTGCCGGTCGTACCGGTGACCAGGATCAGGCCCCTTGATTCCTGTGAGATCTTCTTTATTACATCGGGAAGAAGCAGTTCCTCAATGGAGGGAATTCTCATCGGTATTACCCTGAAGACAAGGCCTATCGTTCCCCGCTGGATAAATATATTGCATCTGAACCGTCCCAGTCCCGGCACGCTGTAGGCCAAATCGATATCGTTTTTCTTTTTGAAAACTTCGCGCTGTCCCGGGCTCATCACAGAAAACGCAATCTTCAGGGTATCTTCCTGGCTGAGTCTGTTTTCTTTTGACATCACTGAGAGTTCGCCATTTATACGGAGGATAGGGCAGGAACCAACTTTCAGATGCAGGTCGGAAGCACCCTGTGAATGCGCGCTTTTCAATAACTCATTTACATCCATAATAATGCCTCCTGGGAATCATTTTCTGAGATTGTAAGCCTCAAAGATTTTATTTTCGATCTCTGCTACGACTGTTGGGTTGCCTTTAAGAAATTCCTTCACGTTCTCTCTGCCTTGACCGATTCTGCTGCCGCCGTAACTGTACCACGCGCCTGATTTTTCAATAATGCCTTTTTCAACCCCGAGATCCACTATTTCACCCTCGCGTGATATGCCATGGTTGAAAAAGATGTCATACTCGGCCTGCCTGAAGGGCGGCGCCATCTTGTTTTTTACTATCTTTACCCTCACCCTGCCGCCAATTATTTCCTGGTTGTCTTTAATGTTTTCGATTTTCCTGATGTCGAGCCTCATGGAGGAATAAAACTTAAGCGCGTTCCCGCCGGTCGTCGTTTCAGGACTTCCGAACATGACCCCGATTTTCATCCGTATCTGATTTATGAAGATTACGGTGGTATTGGACTTTGATATCGAAGCTGTCAGCTTTCTTAATGCCTGACTCATGAGTCTTGCCTGAAGACCAGGGAGAGAATCCCCCATATCGCCTTCTATTTCCGCCTTCGGTACGAGGGCTGCCACGGAGTCTATTACAATAACGTCCAGGGCACCGCTTCGCACCAGATATTCCGTAACTTCAAGTGCCTGCTCACCGGTGTCAGGCTGAGAGATAAGAAGGTCTTCAACGTTGACTCCGATCTTTTTTGCATAATGAATGTCCAGTGCATGTTCAGCATCTACGAACGCTGCGGTTCCGCCTGCAGCCTGCGCCTGCGCGACAGCATTGAGCGCAAGGGTGGTTTTTCCGGAAGATTCCGGTCCGTATATTTCCACTACCCTGCCTCTGGGAAGGCCGCCGATGCCGGTTGCAATATCAAGGGTCAGTGAGCCCGTAGGGATGGCCTGAATTCCCTCCACAGTGCTTTCTTCTCCGAGACGCATGATAGAACCTTTACCAAAGTTTTTTTCGATCTGAGATATGGCCATCTCAAGGGCTTTTAATTTGTCTTTATCCTTAACTGACATTGCTCCTCCCGCCAAATGGTATTTCCGCCAGGCTGTAATATTTTGCCCCGGATGGTTTTAACTCACTTTTCATCAATGTTATATTTCGCACTTCAAAATCAGAGAACCGTACTGATCTGACTTCCTCGAGTTTCCTGGCAAGTGCAAGTATATTCCTGTTTGACTTTACCCTGCCGATTGTGACGTGCGGAGTAAACTCTCTTTCCTCTTTTTTATATCCGAGTTTTTCCATGGCATCAGCAATGTCCTTATAAAGATTTCTCAGCGGCTGGGATTCTTCTACCCCCAACCATACGACCCTGGGGCGTCTCCCGTCAGGAAAACAGCCAACATCCAGTATTTTAATATAAAATGGCAGGTAAGGTGCTAGTATTTTATCAAGTGCTTCCTTTATCTTTGGTATGAGGGCTTCTTCGGTTATCCCCAGAAATTGCAATGTCAGGTGTATATTTTCAGGTGACACCCATTTGACATCAGCCCCGGATTTCATCAAAATATTTGCGATATCGCTGAGATGTCCTCTTATCCCCTCCGGAATTTCAATAGCTATGAAGCACCGTAACGCCATGAGTATGATACCCTGATTAGATACGCCTGGGATGATTCATTACAAAAGCCTTCAATTAAAGTATAACCACATCTGTAAAATTATATTCGAATAAATGCCTGCCAATATATCATCAGCCATTATGCCAAGGCCATCACTTAATGTTTTTTCTAGGTTTGATATAAAAAGTGGTTTTAGTATATCGAAAAATCTGAATAAAAGAAAGGCTGCGACGGCAAATCCGAATGTTTTGGGCAAATAGAAGACTGAGACATAAAAGCCTATGAATTCGTCTATTATAATTTTTTTGCTGTCCTTTTCCTTCAGTACCTTTTCAGCTGCAGATGAGGCATAAGTACCCAGCAGTATTCCGATTATTATTATGATGAGGTGAGTAAACAAAGACAAATCGCTGATGAGAAATACGACGAGGGCAAAGAGACTTCCGACTGTTCCGGGCGCATAAGGACTGTAGCCGAGAAACCCGATTGTTGCTATGTACGAAAGGGCAATATGAGCTGAATTTCTGCTGTTTTCGTTATTCTTCAATTATCGTATACGAATAATTTATTTTCGCTGAACCCTCAAGGGTTGCCTTCACCGAGCAGTATTTTTCCATTGAAAGCTGTACCGCCCTCTTTACCGCTTCTTCTGAAATATTTTTGCCCCTGATAACAAATTCTATCCCTATTTCAGTGAACTTCTTTGGATAGTTTTCCGCTTTTTGGCCGTCAACGTTTATCTCGACTCCTTTTACATCCTGTTTTTTCTTCTTGAGGATAGAGACAATATCCATGCCCGAACATCCGCCTATGCCTATGAGAAGGAGTTCCGTGGGCCGCAAGCCAGTGTTGCTTCCTCCAACATCAGGGGTCCCGTCCATAATAATGGCATGGCCGGATTCAGCCTCTCCGACAAACTGCAGCCCGTTTACGTATGTGACTTTTGCTTTTGACATTTCCGCCCCCTTTTTAAGGTAATTTATATAACCTGCTTTTGTAATGTCAATGAACACCTTAATTATGACGATTTGCTCTCTAACCTTATTGAGAAAAAAAACTTGCACGCTTGTCAGCTCTGTGGTATCTTTTTTCTGGGTGTAACAAAAAGTAGCATAGTGTCATTAATTGGCATGAAAAACAGATATCCTCTAAAAAAGAAAGGGGAAACCCTTAAAAATCATCAAAAAATATGTTTACATCCGGCACGATCTATGCTTAAATCTTATGGATTTATAATAATGCCTAATGCTTGAAGGGGGGACGACTTATGAGTATCTTTGAGCAAAATCTTTTGCAGGAAAAGCTGAATGACGTTTCACGAAGAGACTTTCTTAAGTTCTGTAGTGCCATGGCCGCGGTAATGGGACTTCCTCTGGGGATGGGTGAGGAGATCGCCGAGGCGGTAACAAGCCCAAAAAGGCCGCCGGTTCTCTGGCTTTCTGCCCAGGAGTGCACGGGGTGCACAGAAACGTTATTACGGGCTACGCATCCTACTCTCGAAAAGCTGATACTCGAGCTCACCTCCCTTGACTATCATGAGACGTTGAATGCAGGCTCAGGACATCAGGCAGAAGCGGCACGCATAAAATCAATGAAGGAAAACAACGGGAAGTATATCCTTGTGGTCGACGGATCTATCCCGGTAAAGGATGGCGGCATATATTGCAAGATCGGCGGGAAAACCGCTGTTTCACTTCTTGAAGAGATGGGATCGCAGGCTGCGGCTGTCATAGCGATAGGCTCCTGTGCCTCATGGGGAGGTGTCCCCTCGGCTGATCCAAACCCTACCGGCGCAACGCCGGCGCATGAAGTGCTCAGGAACAAAGGGATAAAGACCCCTGTGGTGAATATCCCGGGCTGTCCCCCGAATCCTTATAACTTTCTTTCGACTGTTCTTTACTTTCTTACTTTCAAGAAGCTGCCCGAGCTTGATGATCAGGCGAGACCAAAATTTGCGTACGGCCGGATCATACATGAGAATTGCGAACGCAGGCCGCATTTCGATGCCGGCAGATTTGCCGTTCAGTTCGGAGATGAAGGGCACAGGAAGGGGTATTGTCTGTACAAGTTAGGGTGCAAGGGACCTGAAACCTTTGCGAATTGTCCGATACAGCTTTTTGGCGATGTCGGTTCCGGGAGCTGGCCTGTCGGCACGGGACATCCCTGTTTTGGATGTTCTGAAAAGGGCGTAGGATTTACGCTGCCGCTTCATTCTCCTGCAAGGCCAAAATATATTACTCCTCCTTCACTGTTTACTGAGGTTTATCCCGGCAAGGAAGGGGTGTCACCCGGGACAAAGGCCCTGGCAGCAGGTGTTGCCGGTGTTGCTATCGGCGCTGCAGGCGCGGCATTGGTGTCGGGTATGGGGAAGAAGGACGAAGATACAGAAGACAAGGAGGAATAAGCCATGGCTATGAACAGGCGAGATTTTTTAAAGGTTGCCGCCGGCGGTGGACTTCTCCTTGCCTCTGATATAAAGCCTGCCCTTGCGACGATGCCCACTCAGCTGCCTCCGGAGGCTGTGGGTATGCTTTATGACGCCACACTCTGCATCGGCTGCAAATCCTGCATGGTAAACTGCAAGACATACAACAGCGTTCCCGGCGGAGCCCTCTATTTAGAAAACCGCGGCGTACCGTACGAGGCCAATAATTATGAGCAGGGAATCTGGGACGCACCGGTTGATCTTTCTTCCAGGACCCTCAATATCATTAAGGTCAGCAAAAGCGGGACCGCAGTGAACAAGGATAGCACTGAAAACGGCTATTCATTTGTAAAACAGCACTGTCTGCACTGCATTACTCCTGCATGCGTTTCTGTTTGTCCGGTCGCGGCATTGAGGAAGGACCCTGTCACTGGAGTTGTCCATTATGTTGAGGACCGGTGCATCGGTTGCCGTTACTGTCTTCTTGCGTGTCCTTTCAAAGTGCCGCGATATGAGTATGAGTACGCGTCCCCGCAGGTCAGGAAATGCCAGCTTTGCAACCACAGGTACAAGGAAGGGAAGTATTCTGCGTGCTGCGAGTTCTGTCCTACAGGGGCGTCTATTTTCGGCAAGGTGGTTGATCTCAGAAAAGAAGCCCAGAGAAGGCTTTCTCTGAAAACAGGTGATGAGTATGACTTTCCTGTCCAGACCGTTGGTTCGAAATTTACCATGAGACGGCCGGTGTCGAAATATATAAACCATGTCTATGGCATGACCGAGGCAGGGGGCACCCAGTATCTTATGCTTGCCGGGGTCCCCTTCGACTGGATCGGTTTTAATAAGAACATCGGTGACAATAATTTGCCCGAGCTCACATGGGCATATATATCCAAGATACCTGCGGTGTTTGTAGGGGTAATTGCAGCAGGTGCGTTAACCTGGGCGATTACCAGCAGGAAAAATAAAGATAAGGAGGAATCATAATGAATCAGACGGAAATTAAGATGATGACTCCGACAACCAGGGTTTTGATTGTTTTAATGGCAGCAGGTGTATTGGTGATGTTTTATCGGCTGATTTTCGGACTCGGCGCTGCCACTCATTTGAATGACATCTGGCCATGGGGGTTCTGGATAGCTTTTGACGTTCTCGGCGGTGTGGCGATGGCTGCCGGCGGATTTATCATTGCCGGCGCTGTCTATATTCTGAACTGGAAGAAGTACAAGCCTATTGTGAGGCCCGCTATTTTGAATGCCTTTTTCGGTTATATGCTGGCGGCTTTGGCGATAAGTCTGGACATCGGGCATCCCTTCCGCATCTGGCACCCGGTGGTCATGTGGCAGGTCAATTCAATAATGTTCATAGTGGCCATACACGTTGTTCTCTATACAACGACACTTGCCACGGAATCCAGTCCGATGTTCTTCGAAAAGCTGAAGATGACGAGGGCGATGAACTTCGTGAACAAGATAATGGTCCCGATTGTCCTTTTCGGCGTGCTCCTTTCCACTTTGCATCAGTCATCCCTCGGTGCCGTTTACCTGATTGTGCCTTCGAAACTTTCGCCGCTCTGGTACAGCAGCAGGCTTCCTTACATGTTTCTCGTGTCGTCTGTGCTCATGGGACTTTCGATGGTGAGCTTCGAGACGATTTTGAGCGCGAGGGCCTTCAGGCACAAACTCCCGATGGATATACTTTCGGGTCTTGCGAAAGGATCTTTGATCGTTGCCGTCCTTTATTTTGCGATGAAACTTTGGGATCTGGTAACAATCGCCGGAGTACAGAAAGCGTTCGATGGCAGCGTTGCGGGGAATATGTACCTAGTGGAGATGGTCATAGGTGTCATACTGCCTCTTGTCCTGCTTTCGAAGAAGAGCATGAGAAACCGATCGAACAGCATTTTTGCGATCAACATGCTCGTGATAGCCGGTACTCTCGTGAACCGGATGAACGTTGCTATCTTTGGACTGACGGATTATACGGCCAGAACCGGAGCAGACTATTTCCCTTCTCTGATGGAATTCCTTCTCACAATGGGTATGGTAGCCTTTGCGGTTTTTGGCTTCAAGGTGTCGGCAAAATATCTGAATCTGTTCCCTGAAGAACAGCACTGATGCGTATTTATGGTATATGAAAGATAAGTTGACGCTTGCAGGGATTTGCCTGGAATTGTTCCGGGGAGGATTATGAATATATTCCAAAGGAGATACGTATG
>JAOUFP010000065.1 GCA_029858145.1 Nitrospirota bacterium
ACCCCTCGTTCCTCTTGAAGGCGGGCGCTTTGCCACTTCTGACTTGAACGACCTCTACAGAAGGGTGATAAACAGGAACAACAGGCTGAAAAGGCTTGTGGAATTAAAGGCGCCGAGCGTTATCATCAAGAACGAAAAGAGGATGCTGCAGGAGGCGGTTGACGCCCTGTTCGATAACGGCCGCAGGAGCAAGGTTCTGAAGACAGCGACAAAAAGGCCGCTGAAATCCCTCAGCGACATGATCAAGGGAAAGCAGGGCCGCTTCAGGCAGAACCTGCTCGGCAAGAGAGTTGACTATTCCGGCAGGTCGGTTATTGTCGTCGGACCGGAGCTGAAACTGCATCAATGCGGACTGCCGAAGAGGATGGCGCTCGAGCTCTTCAAGCCGTTTATATTCAACAAGCTTGAAGAACGCGGCTACGCCACAACAATAAAGGCCGCCAAAAAGATCGTGGAGAAAGAGTCCCCCGAGGTATGGGATGCTCTGGAAGAGGTGATCAGGGAAACCCCTGTGCTTCTGAACAGGGCGCCGACCCTGCACAGACTCGGCATCCAGGCGTTCGACCCTATCCTCGTAGAAGGAAAAGCGATCAAGCTGCATCCCCTGGTCTGTACCGCATTCAATGCTGACTTCGACGGAGACCAGATGGCAGTGCATGTCCCGTTGTCGATTGAGGCGCAGATAGAGGCCAGAGTTTTGATGATGTCGGTGAATAACATCCTTTCCCCGGCAAACGGCAAGCCTATCCTTGTGCCTACACAGGACATGGTTCTCGGCATCTACTATCTCACAAAAGAGAGAAAGGGAGCACTCGGAGAGAGAAGGCTTTCCGATGAGGAGATTGAAAAGATAAAGGACGTTGCAGAGAGGATAAAAGCAGATCTGCAGGGCAGGTATGAAAGTCCCGAGGATGTCAGGATGGCCTATGATGCAGGACTGTTAAGCGAGCATGCGAAGATAAAGGTGCGGATGAACGGGAAGTTCGTCGACACGACAGCAGGCAGGATTCTTTTCAGTGAAATAGTGCCTTCCGAGATTACCTTCGAGATGATCAACAAGGATATGACGAAAAAGGAACTGTCCAAGATCATAGAGTACGCCTTCAAAAGGGCGGGCAAGCGCGCGACAGTCGTGTTTCTGGATAATCTCGAAAAGCTCGGGTTCCACTATGCCACCAACTCCGGCATTTCGATATGCATGTCAGATATGCATATCCCTTCAAAGAAGGCTTCGATGATTCATCAGGCCGAGCAGGAAGTCATGGAAGTCCAGAAGCAGTATGCTGAAGGGCTCATCACCCAGGGTGAACGCTACAACAAGGTCATTGATATCTGGGCGAATGTCACCGAGCGTATCGCAGACGAGATGATGAAAGAACTTGGCGCAGAGGATGACCGGATCGCTCCCGAAGAGGAATTGAAGGAGAAACGGTCTTTCAACAGCATATTCATGATGGCCGATTCCGGGGCGCGAGGCAGTGCCGCCCAGATCAGGCAGCTGGCAGGCATGAGGGGACTTATGGCGAAACCATCAGGCGAGATCATTGAGACGCCGATTACAGCCAACTTCCGTGAAGGCCTAACTCCGCTGCAGTACTTCATATCGACTCACGGCGCGAGAAAAGGACTTGCGGACACCGCGCTCAAGACCGCCAACTCGGGTTATCTTACGAGGAGGCTGGTGGACGTTGCCCAGGACGTGCTGATTACCGAGGATGACTGCGGCACGACAGACGGGATAACCGTGGTATCACTGGTTGAAGGCGGTGAGATCATACAGCCGCTGGAAGAGAGAATTTTCGGGCGCTATGTGGTAGAAGACATAAAAGACCCGATCACAAAAGAACTGGTGATCAAGAGGAACCAGGAGATTGACGAGGTCTACACCCAGAAGATTGTAGAGACGGGTATCGACAGGGTGAAGATCAGGTCAGTGCTGACCTGTGTCTCCAAGTTCGGCGTTTGTGCAAAATGCTACGGCAGGGACCTCGGCAGGGGAGCGTATGTTGAGACAGGCGAATCGGTCGGCATAATCGCTGCTCAGTCCATCGGCGAGCCGGGCACACAGCTCACCATGAGAACGTTCCATATCGGCGGTACCGCGTCAAAGGTCGTTGAGCAGACAGTGCTTGCCGCAAAGAACTCGGGAACCGTAAAGTTTATCAATATCAATACCGTCAAAAACAGGGAAGGGTTCCTTATCGTCATGAACAGGAACGGCAGCATCGCGATAGTTGACTCCAAGGGAAGAGAAAGGGAGAAGTACTCTATCGTGTACGGCGCCAAACTGCTTGTGGAAGAAGGGAAAAAGGTCGATATCGGCCAGAGACTCGTTGAATGGGACCCGTATTCAACGCCCATTCTCACGGAGCTCGGCGGGAAGATCGCCTTTGGAGATATTATCGAGGGCGTTACCGTCAAGGAGGAAGTGGACGAAACAACCGGTCTCTCGCATAAGGTGATCATCGATTACCCTGCGAATATGAGGCCGAGGCTTTCCATCAAGGATGAACATGGCAAGGCAACGCTGAAAATACCCGGAACCGGGAACCTCGCGCGTTACCTGCTGCCATCAGGTGTTCATATTCTTGTTGATAAAGGTGATATCGTATTCCCCGGAGACATACTCGCAAAGATCCCGAGAGAAACGACCAAGACAAAAGATATCACCGGAGGTCTGCCGAGGGTCGCTGAACTGTTTGAAGCGAGAAAACCGAAGGAGCAGGCGATTGTATCCGAGATCGACGGCATCGTCGAGTTCAGGAGCGCCCAGAAGGGCAAGCGTGTTGTTATGGTCAAGGGTGGAGAGGTAACAAAAGAGTATGACATTCCGAAAGGCAAGCACGTGAGTGTCCACGAGGGGGACTGGGTCAAGGCCGGAGAACCGCTCATGGACGGAGCAGTCAATCCTCACAGCATACTCGATATCCTCGGTCCCAAAGAGCTCCAGAGCTATCTTGTCGACGAAGTGCAGAAGGTCTACAGGCTGCAGGGCGTTTCGATTAATGACAAGCATATAGAGGTTATCGTAAGGCAGATGATGAGAAAGGTGAGGATTGAAGACGCCGGAGACACCTCCTTCCTCATCGGCGAACAGGTAGACAGGATGCTTTTCCAGGAAGAAAACGTCAGGGTGAAGGCGGACGGCGGCAAGCCGGCGCAGGGCAAACCGTTACTTCTCGGTATCACCAAGGCATCTCTGACTACGGACAGCTTTGTTTCCGCGGCATCATTCCAGGAAACGACGCGTGTATTGACGGAAGCGGCAATAAACGGGTTAATCGATGAGTTGCGCGGCCTGAAAGAAAACGTGATCATGGGCCGGGTAATCCCTGCAGGTACCGGGATGCAGAGGTACAAGAATACCTTTGTGCAAAGGGAGTTTCAGCCGGCTTTGGTTGAAGAGGTGGAAGCGGAATAAAATAACACCGCAGCTCGTGCAAATCCCTGAGGCCCTTTTTGTTTACAAAGGCCTCAGGGATTTTTTTATTTCCTTTTTCTCTCCCGGCCGCAAAATATTCTCCTTCTGGCAGGGCGCGTCCCTCATGCTCCCCCCCGGCTCATTTTTATGCGATGTGGTATTATAGACATATTGTTTTTATCTGAAATACACGGCTCGCAGTACCCGCCGGATAACGGAATACGATGAAATTTATTGCTGACGCTATGCTCGGCAGGCTCGCAAAGTGGCTCAGGCTTTCGGGGTTTGATGTGGCGTATTATCCTGATATCAGCGACAGGCAGGTGATTAAAATCGCGAGGGAAGAGGAGCGGACAATACTTACGAGAGATACCCGTCTGTTAAAGTGCAAAGGTGCCGGGAACGCTGTTTTCATACAGTCAGACCATATTTCCGAACAACTTTGCGAGATGAAAAACATGCTGGATTTCAACGATCCGGAACTGGCCGAACGCTGTGTCGCCTGTAACGGGAGATTGCAGAAAGTAGAAGACCGCGATGAAGTAAAAGGGCTGGTCCCTGATCATGTGTATTACAATTACGGCGGCTTTACACGCTGCGGCAGCTGCGGCAAGGTATACTGGAAGGGCAGTCATTACAAAAATATCCGTGAAAGGATCAGGGAGACCCTGGGAAAAGGCATTGAAGACTAACATAATTTTGTTCGGACTGATCGTATTTATCATCTCGCTTATCATAACGCTGAATATTTTTTTCCAGCAGAGCTATCAGAGCGAGATGGCGGAGCAGTTCAACCGCCAGCAGCTTATCATCGCAAAATCCATTGCCACCTCCATCGAGGATGACATACAGCATATAGAGTCGGAAACCCTTTCCCTCGCAAGGTTGCTTGCGGCGAGAAGGCTTGACGACAAAAACATAGAGGAATATGTGAGTGCGGCTTATTCCGAGGTGAGGGAAGAGATCAGTGCGAATATTAAGGTCCTGGACAGCAACGGAAGGCTTGTCTATAGTTCCCTCGGCGAATCTCTTAAGAGCCGGGATACCGAATTGTTTCTTGAGATGAATCAGTCTGCTGCCGGGAAAGTGCGGTATCTGGACCTTCTGGCAACCGACAGGAGAATTATCATGACCGCCCCCGTTGAAGGACCGCAAGGCCTGAAGGGTGTCCTGATCGTGGAGGTGATGATCGATACGATAAACAAAAAATTCCTGACCCCGATTAGGGCTGGCATCAGAGGACATGCATGGATGATGGACGGAAACGGCGTGCTGCTCTATCACCCTACCCAGCCGAAGATGGTGGGGAAGAACCTCAATAAAGCCGATGAATCATGCTACAAGTGCCATACTTCATTTGATGCCGAGAAGAAGATACTCGAAAGCGGCGATATCGGCTTCAGTTCTTATATTGCCCCCTACGGCGAAGACAAGCTTCTCGCGTTCTCGAGCGCAAAAATCGCTGACATGTCATGGTTCGTCTGTGTTTCGATCCCCTACTCAGAGGTTACGTTCAGTATACGGAGAAGCATGAAGCTGCATTCACTCCTCGTCATTTCGATCTTTATCGCTACAGTGACGGCGGCATTTGCCCTGGTCAGGATAAACCGGCAGCGGGTGAAGGCAGAGGAGAAAACAAGGCACCTTGAAATGCAGAGGCATCTGGAGAAAGAGATTCTCCAGACGAAGGATTATCTCGAAAATATCCTCGAAAGTACGGAATCCAAGATCATGGTCCTTGACTGTGAAATGCAGGTGAAGACAATAAACTCTGCGCACGAGCGGCTCTGCAACCAGAACAAGGATGACGTTGTCGGCAGAAGCTTTTTTGACGTGTTCCCTATAGCGACGGACGAGGACAGGGAGATGATAAAAGGGATTCTGGAGAAATGCCTCGAGGGCAGCAGCCACCGGATAAGCAATTACTCCTATATCCGGGGGAGCAAGCCCATATACCTGAATATCAGCATCAACCCGTTGATACTCCACGGAGAGGTGTCGGGTCTTATACTGTCAAGCAGCGACGTGACAGAAGAGGTGACTCTCAAGGAGGTACTCCGAAACTATGCCGCACGGCTCGAAGAGCTCGTGAAGGAGAGGACCGATGAGCTCCTCAGTGAGAAAGAGAAGCTGAATGCGATAGTCGAGACGCTTGAGGCGGGTCTTTTTCTTGTAAGCGAAAGCAAGCAGATAACCTGGGTGAACAGAACCCTCAGGGAATGGATAGGAAAAGACAGCATACAAGATATTACTCTCGACAAGATCTATGGAGGGAATGACCTCCAGCGGGCTATCGTCAACAACAGGATGATTCAGGAGGTCATTTATCATGACTTCGGCAGGAGAAAGGGATATTTCCAGGTGACCTCGACGCCTCTCGTCGGACCTGACGGACACGTACAGACCCTTGTCCTCATACAGGATATTACCGATATGAAGCGAATGGAAGAACAGATGATGCATTCCGAAAAGCTTTCGGCTCTCGCACGGATCTCGGCGGGAGTCGCACACGAGATAGGAAATCCGCTCACATCAATCTCATCGTATGTGCAGATCCTCAGGGAGATGGAACATGATGAGTTTACCAGGGAGAGTCTCGATACGATCGCAAAGCATATCAACAGGATCGCCGACATCGTCCGGCAGATGTCGAGTTTTTCGAGGACCGCGACATCTGATTTGAAGCCCCATGATGTCAGTGAAATCGTGGCGCTGACGCTTGACCTTGTCAAGTACGACAAGAGGCTGAAGAATATAAAGATCAACCTGGACATTCCCAATACATTGCCCGGCGTCTTCGTGAACGAGACCCAGTCCATCCAGGTATTTATGAACATTATCCTCAATGCGGCGGATGCGATGTCAAGCGGCGGGACTCTAGATATAAAGGCGGAGAGATTGGAAAGGGATGTCGAGATATCATTTTCCGACACAGGGCACGGGATTTCCGCTGAGCATCTGGAGAAGATCTTCGATCCCTTCTTTACGACCAAGGAAAAGGGCACTGGATTGGGACTCGCGGTAAGTTATAATATCATCAAAAGTTATCAGGGTGATATCGTGGTTGAGAACAAGCCCGACGGAGGAACAATTTTTAAAGTGAGGTTGCCATATCATGAAATCTAGTGATTACAGGATACTGGTTGTTGATGATGAAAGGGACATCTGCAGGGCACTCGATTTCCTTCTCTCGCGTGAGGGGTATAAGGTTTCAACTGCGTACAGCGGGCAGGATGCGCTGAAAAAGATCGAAGCAGAGGAGTTTGATCTTGTTATTACGGACCTCAAGATGGAAGGCATCAACGGCATGGAGGTGCTCGAGAGGGCTGTCGCCCTGCGCCCTGCCATGATCGTGATTATCATGACAGCGTTCGGTTCTGTAGAGTCGGCTGTCGAGGCGATGAAAAAAGGCGCCGGTGATTATATCGTCAAACCGTTTATCAATGAAGATGTGAAAATGACTGTGAAGAGGCTGCTTGAGCATAAAAAGGTTCTGATGGAAAACCTCGTGCTGAGGCAGCAGCTTAGTCAGCAGTTCGGATGCCGGGAATTTGTCGGGGTTTCACCTCAGATTCTCAATGTGTTTGAGCTGCTCGAGAAGGTCATCCCGACCCGAAGCAATATCCTGATCCTGGGCGAGAGCGGAACAGGAAAAGGCCTGGTCGCGGAGGTCGTCCACTGCAACAGTCAGAGGAAAGACAGGCCCTTTATTTCCATAAACTGCTCAGCCATCCCTGAAAATCTTCTTGAGAGCGAGCTTTTCGGCTACCGGAAGGGCGCCTTTACCGGAGCGGCGGCAGACAAGAAAGGACTCATAACCATGGCTGATCAGGGCACGCTTTTTCTTGATGAAATAGGCGATATGCCGCTTGGCCTGCAGGCCAAGATCCTGAAAGTGCTTGAAACAGGAGAGGTCTTTCCCATAGGAGAGACAAAACCAAAATACGCGGATATCAGGCTTATCGCCGCAACCAATAAGATTCTGGAGGAACAGATACAAAAGGGGCTTTTCAGAGAGGACCTCTACTACAGGCTGAACGTCATAGAGGTGACAATTCCCCCTTTGAGAGAGAGAAAAGAAGACATCGATGTGCTCGCGCGCCATTTTGTTGAAAAGTACAGCAGGGAAAACAACAAAAAAGTTCTCGGGATAACAGATGAGGCGATGGAGATACTGCTCAACTACTCATGGCCCGGCAATATCAGGGAGTTGCGGAACGTGATAGAGCGGGCGGTGGTTCTTTCGGCCGGCCAGAAGATAGACGTCGGAGAATTGACTGAGAGGCTGAAGACTGCCCAAAGCGGCAAGCCGGTGCAGACGCTGAAATCCAAGCTCGAATTTTATGAAGAGAAGATCATAAAAGATGCTCTTCAGGCCCATAACTGGAATAAGGAAGAGGTGGCCAGGGAGCTCGAGGTTGACCTAGCCACACTCTACCGGAAGATAAAGAAACTGGGAATCGAAAAGTAAGCTCTATCGTGAAGCGCTGCGGGCAATCCCCGTATAATTCTGCTATTCCACATTTATCATGAAGTCCATCAGGATAATTTTCCCCTGATGTTTCACTTCACTGAACAAAACGTAGATCCCTTTTGCCGGAAAAGTCACATGCGCCTTTATTACGGGGCCGAATTTGCCCTGAACGGCCCCGTGGATGTGTCCGACATGAGGGGTCGGGGATGCGCCCGGAACTTCTCCATGGGCGTGAATGAACCTCTGCAGATCCGTCAGCAGGACCGCAATATGCATGGGTGCCGCAAGGTACGGCTCAAAATCCGTAACCGCGTTGCCGTTCTTGTCAATGGCATACTCGAGCTCTGTTTCGCCTCCTGGTTCAACGTGCTCAGGGGCTGTTTTGAGAACAACGTGGTATGCCCCGAAATTTTTCTCGCGGGAAAGATCTTTTCTGAATGTTCCCAACGCAGGCTTTCCGCTGACGGTAACGATGAATTGCTTTGACAAATGTTTCCCGTTAGCCGACGTGTCTGCAGCGATAAGATACCGCCCGGCCCTCGGAAAGGTATATTGTAAGGCGAACCGGGCATTCATAATCATATTTTCGGTGATCGGCCCGAAGTCTTCCGGATGGATATGGGAAAAGACGCTGAAATCTTCGCTGATAATGACAACGTGAAGAATTCTTTCATGGCTTATGGTTATCCCCTGCAGAGGATCCCCGTCGTGATTCTTGATCGAGAACCGGAGCGCAGCCGGCTCCAGGGCCATAATCTTCCGAGGTTCTGAGGTAAGTTCCATTACCGCGTCGGCAGATTCTTCTGAATGGGCATGGCCATGCACGTCCCGCGGATGCTCATGCTTTCCGCCCATTTCAGAGAAGGAATGCCCGGGCCAGATGAAAAGAAACCATCCCGCGACGAGGAATGCCACGGCAAACGGAGACGATATAAACTTCTGGATTTTCATGTGAGGTTTTCCTTTTTTAAAGTATACCATGGATATGGAAATGGGCCAAGAAAGAGAATGGTGCCCCTTCAAATTTCCCTTAACGCGCTGCTTTTAGGTCATTTTTCCCTGTATATTTGTCTTTGAGGTATATTTTATAGATCAATTTGCAGAACTTATAATTCTTGACCTGCCGGCAAAAGAGAGTTAAAATATAATTAAGAAAAGGCCTTGCGATACTCTGGACTGAGTAAAACCAGAGGATCAAGCAACTGGGTAAGGGAGCGGGAGTTGGATATGGTGAGCAAGCCTTCACTGTTAGAAGGACGCCTGAAATATCCATCGAAGCACCCACTTAGGAAAAGAGCTTATTGGTTTCCCGGATCTGGGGTATCGCATCAAATATTCTGGAGCCATAGAAGGGTAAGTGGCCATCCTGATGACGTTGCGGCAGAATATGTATAATGCCGACGTTGGGTTGTCCAAACAAATTCGTTCCCTTTTATGGCTCTATTCATTTCTCCCTGGCAGGGCGTTCTTCATTAATAACATCGCGTTTTCTCTTTTCATATGTGTCTTCGGCCGGAACCGGCACAGGTGAAATTGTCCTTCTCTCCTTTATAATACCGGTGATATTCAAGTCGTGCAACAGTGGTGCGGCCGGAGAAATGCAGGCCGGTTATTTCCCGGTCTGATGCGGTGGGCAGAGGATGCCGACTCTCTCCGTTTTGCATTGTGGCAGCTCTTTTGATAAATTTCTTTTGAATGCCTTAAGCCTCACCCCGAGATGCAAGCGATACAAAAGGGAGCCGCTCTCTTGATACCCCTCCCCGGTGATAACCCGATCAGAAAGAAGTTTAAAATCGCATGGTGCCGGCATCTTTTTGAACCTGATACCGCCAGCTGACCGGATAACACCCTTAATTATCAGTGATTCCATAAGGAACAGGCTGCGGTAAAAGTTAAAGTATTCCTGCCCCGAAGAGTTTATGATCTTTTTGGCAAAAATTCCCTGAGATACTTGAAAAGGAGGCGAGACTGCTTCGGCGGTTTGCCTTCCTTCTTTTCTTTTCGCGAACTCAGCACGAACTGGCGAATTCTCCGGATGTCCGCGTCAGGGACACGTCTGATAATTTCATCGAAAACAGTATCATCACCCTCAACGAGACTGTCTCGCATCTGTTCGATCTGATGGAATTCATTGGCCTTGCGTTTCTGGCCCTTGTCTATTTCGTCAAGTGCCTGTTGTATCGGCGCGGTGTCGTTCCTGCGCATAAGCACCCCGATATACTGCATCTGCCTCCGGCGTGCCCCATGGCTCTTCAGGGTCCTCGCAAGGAGCAGCGCCTCCCGCAGCTCCCGTGGGATCGCAATTTCCTCCATCTGTTCATTTGAGAGTTCGAGGAGTCGTTCTCCCATCTTCTGGAGAG
>JAOUFP010000066.1 GCA_029858145.1 Nitrospirota bacterium
GTATTGCTGGCCTATCTGAGGGACGGACAGGTCCCTACATAGAAAGCACAAAAAAGACAGGCAGTTAAAACTGCCTGCCTTTGAGATGCTTGCCTAACAGGAGCTTTTACATTTGCAGGTGGTAGCGACTTTTCTTGAAACCTTTCTGATCGTCATTCCCGACACCTCCTCCTTCTCAGAGAATTACCGAACTTCTTGTCCAGTCTATTTATTTTCCAGTATATCATAGAAAAAACATTTGTAAAGGTCTTTCCCGAGCGGGTCTCCCATCAGTTCCGCCCTGTATCTGCAGCCGCCCCTGCAGGCTTCCAGATGTGCGCAATCGCAGGCCAGGTCTTTTAAAAAAACAGGCGCTGTCTTTTCCCAGCAGCGTCTGAGACCCTCCCCGACCGTTCCGGCAGGCCTGTCTGAATAAAAGGTGCATTTCGTCACCTTCCCGTCTGCCATTACCGACAACAGATGCAGGCCGCAGCCGTACCCCTTTTCCCCGGAGTGAAGACCGTCTCCATATCCGAACCGCAGATAGCTTCCTCCCACTTCGGGTGAGACCTGGAAATCGCTGCCGTGTTCGAGCCTGCCTGTCCTGCAGGGAACATCGACAGTCCAGTCCTTTATCCCGAGCTCCGAAAAAAGTTTTTCCATTCCCTCGAATTCACCCAGATTTTTTGCATGGACCATCGTGGCGACCGAGACCTCGAATCCCCGCTCCCCGGCAAGCCTGAGAGCGTTTACGGCTTTTTTGAATGTGCCTGTTCCCCTGAGAGCATCATGCCCGCTTTCGAGTCCGTCGATGCTTATCTGTATCTCCCCGACATTCAGGCGGCAGAGCAGGTCTTTATTGAGGAGTAACCCGTTTGTAAAGAGCACCTTTCTTATGAGGAAATCAGGAAGCATGTCATTGAGGGCTTCAAAATTGCTGTGGAGTAAAGGCTCTCCTCCGGTGATCATCACCCTCAGGCCCTGCATCTCCTCGAATTCGGTCAGGATTTGTCTGATCTGATCTGTTGAGAGTTCACTCCCTTCAGGCCCTCCAGCCGCCGGATGGGTGCCGTCGGCCCTCTTGTCGATATAGCAGTGCCTGCATCTGAGATTGCACCTGTCGGTAATCTGGAGTTCCAGATACCGGAGAGAAGGCACCGGGGATTTGATGAGCGGCGGATGTTTTACCGATGTTTTCCGAGCCGTTAAAAGTCCTTCCCTGAGGCAGTAGTCGATAAATTCCCTTTCCGTATCAGGGCAGCCTTCTTCCGTAACACATTTTTTCAGGAAATCGAAGGAGGCTTCGTCAAGCTCATACAGTTCATCTGTCCTGATGTGGTAGACAAAGGGCCTCTCGAGCCATTTCAGGACAGCTTTTTCTGAAAAAAAGTACCGCATATTTAATTATACAATGAGAAATTTATTTGATATGATTTAAATAATGAAATCGAAATCCTTGACCAGCGAAGTATGTAAGGGTTTTTGTCAGTACTATAAGCCCTCAAAGGAGGAGGACTTCTCGTGCATGGGGTTGGTCGTAGCCGAAAGACTGGTCGAATGGGGCATCCCGGTTTCCATGGCGGCTTCCAGGGAACCGCGTGCGGATGAAGGCGCTCCTGAAATGCCTGGGGAGGAAACTGCCGGGATGCTGAAAAATCAGATCTGCACGGTTTGCCCTTTTTTTGAGAATGACTGCGATTACATCGACGCTCACAGGCTCAATTCCTTCGATGTCCGGAAGGTGACCGCACAGCCGTGCGGAGGTTTTATTTTTTTAGGCCTGCTTATTGACAGGAAGATCATAGATATCAGGGATATAAAACAGGTAATTTAGGCATTTAACCCACCATTATTTGCATGCAGGGAGGAAAGATGGAGAAATATTCGATTGCCGAAGTGATCGAACAGGCGGTGCGGACAGAGAAACTCGGTTATCAGTTCTACACAACAATGGCGGACAGGTTCAGGGAAGATATCGGCTTAAAAAAGCTTTTCGAGACCCTCGGGGCCAAGGAACTGGTCCATGAGAAGAGGTTTTCGGAATTGAAGGAAATAACCGGCGCGGACGAACCGGAAGGATGGGAAGAGGTGTCTGAGTATCTCAGGGCGATTGTCGAATCGGAGTTTTTCCTCGGCAAGAACAAGGCGCTCCCCGCGCTGGAGCATGTGGATTCGGTCGAAAATGCCGTAAACTTCGCGATGGGTTTCGAAAAAGAGACGCTGCTCTATTTCCACGCGGTGCGGGATTTGGTCAAAGAGAAGGATGTCGTCGACGAGATTATCAACGAGGAGAAGAGCCATCTCCGGTGGCTGAGCGAATTCAGAGAGAATTTCAAGAATCAGCGCTGATGGATTATACGATAAAGATAGGAGGCGAGGCAGGACAGGGCATCCAGACCATCGGCGACACCCTTGGCCTGGTATTCGCCCGCTCCGGGTATCATGTCTTTACGCATCAGGATTACGAATCGCGCGTAAGAGGCGGCCACAATGTTTTCCAGATACGTTTCTCGGACCATCCTGTCATGGCCTCGAAAGACAGGGTGGATATCATCGTAGCGCTCGACAGGGAAAGCATCGTCAATTATGAAAAAGAGCTTACCGAATACGGTCAGATAATTTACGACTCCATGTCGTTGAAGAAGAAGCATGAAAGACAGCAGTTCCTCGATATCCCTTTTGTCAAACTGGCGGTTGAGCACGGCGGCAGCAAAATCATGGCCAACACGGTTGCTGTCGGTGCTGTGATGGGGATGATCGGCATGGAACTCGAAATGCTCCTTGCCATACTGAAGGATACCTTTAAAAAGAAGGGCGAGGAGGTAATCAGGCAGAATGCCGCGGCGGCCATGGCAGGTCATGACTACGCGGTGAAGCAATGCATCAAATGCTCTTTTGCCGCTGCTCCTCTGGCGAAGCCAAAGATGCTGATAGCGGGAAATGATGCCATCGGCCTCGGTGCGGTCGCGTCAGGGTGCAAATTTTATTCCGCCTACCCCATGACGCCATCGACGGGGATTATGAATTATATCGCGGGGAAAGAGACAGCTTATGGAATCATCGTTGAGCAGGCAGAAGACGAGATAGCGGCGATCAATATGGCACTCGGCGCTTCGTTTGCGGGGGTGAGGGCGATGACAGGCACGTCCGGGGGCGGCTTCGCCTTGATGGTGGAGGGACTGTCGCTTGCCGCCATGACCGAGACGCCGGTGGTGATCGCGCTTGCGCAGAGGCCCGGTCCGGCGACCGGCCTTCCGACACGCACCGAGCAGGGCGAACTGCAGTTTGCCCTGCATGCCGCGCACGGCGAATTCCCCAGGGTCATCTTTGCCCCCGGCACTCCTGAACAGGCTTTTTATCTTACGAACAAGGCCTTTGATCTCGCGGAGAAATACCAGATCCCTGTCATTATTCTGACCGACCAGTATCTTGCCGACTCCCAGTGGACGTATGAAGGGTTCGACACAGGCAGACTCAAATACACCGACTACCGTCTTCGCGGCGACGCCTTCAGGAATCTCTCTGATTACAAAAGACACGCCTTTACTGATGACGGGGTATCTCCCCTCGCTGTTCCGGGTGACGCGAAGCATGTGGTAGTGACGGACAGCGACGAACACGATGAAGAGGGCCACATTATAGAGGATGCCGGAACAAGGGTGAAGATGGCTGAAAAGAGGATGTCAAGGAAGCTGCCGGATATTATAAAGGAGATCGAGCCTCCTCACTATTACGGAGATCCCGAGGCCGAGGTGGTGCTTGCGGGATGGGGTTCGACGTTCGGCGTGATGAAAGAGGCCGTGGGACTTCTTTCCTCCGGGCGAAAAACGGCCATGCTCCATTTCAGCGAACTGTATCCTCTTCCCGCGACCGACAGGTTCGATTACCTCCGCATTCTGAAAGCCGCTAAAATCGGCATCTGCATAGAAAATAACCTGACCGGACAATTCGCCCGTCTCTTCAGGGCAGAAACCGGCTATGAGTTTACGCATCAGATCAACCGATATGATGGAAGACCATTCACCCTTGAATATCTGACAGGAGAGATGGATGCCCGCATTGGAAGATTATAAAGGCGGAATCCCGGCCTGGTGCCCGGGGTGCGGCAACTTCAACATCCTCAATACATTCAAGGAGGCTGTCGTCGAGCTCGGCATGGAGCCGCATCAGTTCACTGTCGTTTCCGGAATAGGCCAGGCGGCGAAATTTCCTCATTACCTGAAATGCAACACCTTTAACGGTCTCCACGGGAGGAGCCTGCCGGTTGCGACGGGGCTGAAACTCGCGAACCACGAAATGACGGTGGTAGCTGTTACGGGAGACGGTGACTGCTATGGCGAGGGCGGCAACCACCTGCTCCACGCTATCAGAAGGAATATCGGCGTCAAGCTCTTTGTCCACGACAACCAGATATACGGTCTTACAAAAGGGCAGGCCTCTCCGACGAGCATGGAGGGGATCAAAACGAAAAATCAGCCGCTCGGAGTCTTTTCAGAGCAGCTGAATCCCATGACTCTTGCGATAGCCCTTGACTGCAGTTTTGTCGCGAGGGGTTTCGCGGGTGATGCCGCGCACCTGAAAGGACTGATGAAAGAGGCGATGAAACAAGAGGGGTTCTCTCTTGTCGATATCCTTCAGCCCTGCGTGACGTTCAACAAGATCAATACCTTTGAATGGTACCGTCAGAGAGTATATCACCTCGAACCTGAATACAATCCTGAAGACCGCGTCGAGGCCTTCAGAAGGTCTCTCGAATGGGGCGACAGGATTCCGCTGGGCGTTCTTTTCAGAAATAACCGGCCTGCCTATGAAAAAAGGATATCCATTATAGAGGACAGTCCCCTGGTCAGGCATGCGTTTGACATTTCGAAAGTTGAAGCTGCGCTGAAAGAGTTTTACTGATCTCCGCTTCCCTCTTTTTCTGAAGAAATACTCTGCCCGGAAGATGCTGTCAATCTGAAATCCGCATTTGATATTTAAAAAGGACTTACCCCAAAAACCTGATTATGACAGGGAATCCCCTTTCGTCATGGAATCAATTGGCTTGAACGCCACAGACTCTGAACGAAAGGTGAATAAAAACATGCAATAAAGGCTCTCTGCGCATGCCTGTCCCACGGGACGGGTTGCCTGACTCGATGTGAGTGTGATTCTCCCTTCAGCGAGAGGGACACTGCTTATGAAAAGAGTTTGAAGAGAAGGAATGTGACGGTGGCCCCCATCAGCGCGCCGAATGCCACCTCCCAGGCGTTGTGGGCCTTCACCGCGATTCTGCTCTGAGCTATCCATATGGCGAGGACGAAGCAGAGGAGCGAGATGAGGAAGTGTTCGGTGAGATAGGTGACCGAAACCCATACCGAAAAGGCGATCGCCGAATGGCCGCTCGGCATGCCGCCGCTTAAGGGATGCCCCTTCCCGAAATAGGATTTGGTGATGATCACAAGGATCAGCACGAGGATCACTGATATGAGGGATATCTCTTCTTTCGAATGCTTTGCAATCTTGAATCCCTCTGAGAAAAGAGAGGAAAGATAGGGGAAGAGTATGATGTAGCCGAGGACCGCCGCCCCGAACGCGGTGATGAGGACCGCTCCAGCTGCGATGTCCTTTGCCACGCGTGCCTTCTCCGAGTATTCCGGAGAAATAAGGTCCACTACCGCCTCGACGGCGCTGTTCATCAGCTCTGCGGAGATGACGATGATGACCGCGAGCGAAATGACGATGAACTCTATGCGCGTGACGCCGAGGAGGTAGCTCAGCAGCAGCACGAGCGCGGCGGAAAAAAAGTGGTACCTCAGGTGCCTCTGGGTCTTCGCGCCGTGGAGGATGCCCTCGATCGCGAAGTTGGCGCTCTTAATCCACTTTCTTAACGGCATCGAAGAGCTCCCTTTCTTTTTTTTCCATCTTCTTTTTCTGGTAGGCGTTCACCTCGTGGTCGTAGCCGACGAGGTGGAGAAGTCCGTGAATGAGCAGCCGCAGCAGTTCGTCATAAAAGGGGACTCCGAATTCCTCCGCCTGTTTCAGCGCCCGGGGAACTGAGATGACGATGTCGCCGAGTATGACCGGACGGTGATACAGGTCTCTGTCCATCAGGGGAAAGGAGAGGACATCGGTATCTTTGCTGATCTTCCGATACCGGGTGTTGAGGAGTTTCATCCTTCTGCTGTTGACGAAAAGGACGCTCAGCTCGGATGACTGCAGGTGCAGATAACGCAGGGCCTCAGTGAGATGCTTTTCCAACCTCTTCAGGTTTAAGCTTGTCGATCTTTGCTGGTTCTTTATGTATATTTTCATTTCTGAAGTCAAACCCCGGATAGTCTATCCTCTTGTGGAAGATGCCGGTAAGTATGTAGGTGAAACGCCGCTTTACCTCCGAGATGTCCTTGAGCGTCAGTTCGCATTCGTCAAGCTGGCCGTCGAGGAAGATGTGGTTGATGATCTTGTCGACGAGCGCCGAGATCCTGGCCGGTGTCGGGTCGTTGAGCACCCTCGAGGAGGCCTCCACCGCGTCTGCCATCATGACAAGGGCTGCCACGCGGGTCTGCGGTTTGGGGCCGGGATATTTATATTCGTCTATGGCTACCGGCTTTTCCTGCTCCTGGTCCTTTGCCTTCTGGTAGAAGTAGGTGATCAGGGCGTTGCCGTGGTGCTGCCTGATGATGTCGATGATCGCCTGGGGCAGCTTGTATTGCTTCGCCAGTTCAACCCCTTCCTTTACATGGTTGGTGATGATCATGCTGCTCATGTGCGGTGTCAGCTTGTCGTGCTTGCTCGGCGCGATGCTCTGGTTCTCGACGAAATATTCGGGCATCTTTATCTTGCCGATGTCATGGTAGTAGGAACTCACCCTCGCAAGCAGGGGGTTTACACCTACCGCCTCTGCGGCTGCCTCGACGAGGTTGCCGACGATGACGCTGTGGTGATACGTGCCGGGAGCGGCTATCATCAGGGTCTTCATGAGCGGCTGGTTGAGGTCGAGGAGTTCGAGGAGGCTTATATCGGTCGTGATCTTGAAAAGATACTCAAAGAGGGGGAGAAGGAGCGAAACGATCGCAGAGACCGACATGCCTGAAAAGACCGCTAAGATGACCGCGTAGCCGGGTTTGACCGTGAAGAGCTCTCCGTTGGCCAAAAGGAGTATCAGGACGAGCAGGACATTCGCGTAGACTATGTAGAGGCCGCCTCTCAGCAGCGCCGAACGTTTCTTGCAGCGGATCACGCTGAACGCGGCGGTGAGGCTTCCCGCGAAGGTATAGATCGGATAGAGTGCATCCTGCAGCCAGAAGCCGGTGAGAAGGCTTATGGCAAAGGAGAATATGATCGCCGTGTGGAAGTCGAAAAGAAGGGTTACGAACATCGCCCCGGTCGCGATGGGGATGCCGTATCTGGCTATATCCGTATCAACAATGCCGAGCCCCTTCGAGAGGATTTCCAGAAAATAGCCGAAGGTCCTTCCGATAACTACCGTCCCGATGATCATGAGGCAAAGCAGTATGAGCATGTTGTAGTTGCTTATATATGACGGCCTGTAGCGCATGATGTCCTTGTAGAGGATGAAGAGCAGGACAAAGGAGATCAGTGCCCCGCCAACGAACCGCTCCATGCTCGTATCCGTCATGAGCAGCGCGGAGACAACGACCGATATCAGGGAAAGAAACAAAATTTTATATATGTTTGCGCGGATATTCATCGCATCTCCTTTTGCGAGATCAAGATCGCTTTTCATATCTCTCATATGCCTTTACAATAGACTGAACGAGCCTGTGCCTGACAACATCTTTATCAGTGAAGAAGATGAAGTCAATGCCTTCGATCCCTTCCAGGATCTTTATGATCTCGATAAGTCCCGATGTCCTTCCCGCGGGCAGGTCGATCTGGGTGACGTCGCCGGTGATTACAGCCTTGGAGTTGAAACCGAGACGGGTGAGGAACATCTTCATCTGTTCCGTGGTGGTGTTCTGGGCCTCGTCGAGAATGATGAAGGAATCATTTAGTGTCCTGCCCCTCATAAACGCGAGGGGGGCTATCTCGATGACGCCGCGTTCCATGAGTTTTGCGGCCTTTTCCGCTTCCATCATGTCGAAGAGCGCGTCATAGAGCGGCCTGAGATAGGGGTTTACCTTTTCGAAGATATCTCCGGGCAGGAACCCCAGTCTTTCGCCGGCCTCGATGGCCGGCCGCGCGAGGACGATCCTGCTGATCTGTTTTTTCAGAAACGCGTTGATCGCCATCGCCATGGCAAGGTAGGTCTTGCCTGTTCCGGCAGGGCCGACGCCGATGACGATGTCGTTTTCCTTTATGCTGTCCATATACTTTTTCTGGGTCGCTGTCTTGGGAATGATGAACCGCCGTTTTGACGATACCGGAATATTATTGACGAAAAGTTCCTTCAGCGAGGTTTCGCTGCCTTCCGATATGGAGCGTATGGCGTAGCGGATGTCTTCGGGCCTGAGGTTGTAGCCGGCGGCGGTGAGGTCGCGCAGGTCTTTTATCAGCCCCTCCGCTGTCCTTATTTTCTTGTCGTCGCCTTTCAGTAAGACCTTATTGCCCCTGAAACTTGCGGCGATACCGAGTGTCTCCTCAATCAGCATAAGGTTCTTCTCAAGACCGTTGAAGAGAAGAGGATATTCCTTGCTGCTGTCGAACTCTATTTCAATGGTGATCGTAACGGCTCCTTAGTCGTTCCTGACGGTTACAAAGGTTTTTAAATCCTCTGTTTTATTGAGTTTCAGGGAGAGGAGTTCCGCGTCCTTCCTGTCCCTGAACTCTCCTGTCCTGACCTTATAGATCTTTTCTTTCTTTTTGTTTGCAGAGGTGCTCACAAACGTTTTTATCCCTTTAATGGCGTACTTTTTCCTGAACGACTTTGTTTCAGCGGAACTCTTGAAGGCGCCCAACTGCACGGAGTAGACCGGTTCCTTACTGCTGCTGCCACTGGATTTTCGCGCATCCGGACTTTCCTTCACGTTCTGCTTTGCAACGGTCTGTGCCCTGGGCTTATCCTTTACAGGCTCAGGGGGCTTTGCCGGCGCGGGTTGCTTCGCTCCGGCGGCAACAATGGGTTCTTTTTGCTGCGCCTCACCGTCTGTCGCGGCTGTCTCTTCGGCGCCTGGGGCATCTTCAGGAGCGGATAGACTGCCGGACCGGGAAAACGCATCCTGCCCCTGCGTTTGCGGAGACGGCGCGGTCTCCGCGGCCTGCGGGTGATTCATCTGCGCGCCGTCTATCCCGCTTTTCCCCACAAAGTAGCCGAGTGTGAAGCTCAGGGCAGAAAAGATCACGACTACGACGATGATAAACTCTTTTCCGGGCAGTTGCAGAGAAGCGCTGTTTTTGTGAAAGGCACTGTTCCTCATAAAACAAGCATAGCATCACCATAGGAGAAAAATCTATACCCGTTCGACAGCGCAACCCTATATGCATTCAGGATTTTTTCACGTCCCGAAAAAGCGGAAGCAAGCATTAACGGAGTCGAAACAGGCAGGTGAAAGTTCGTTATGAGTGAATCGACCGCACTGAAGCGGTAACCTTCATAAATGAATATATTCGTGGAGCCGCTGATGGTGCCGTTGGTGGAAAAAACAGTGCATTTGCCGCTCATGTATCCTTCGATGGTGCGTGTTGTGGTTGTACCCACGGCTATGACCCTGTTGCCGTTTTGCCTGGTTTTTTCGATTTCGGCGATCAGTGAGGCGTCCATTTCGAAGAACTCTTCGTCCATGGTGTGGTCTTTGATGTCCGGTACCTTCACGGGCCTGAATGTCCCTATGCCGACATGAAGTGTGACGGAACGGACGGTCACCCCTTTTGACGCAATCGTATCGAGGAGTCCTCTTGTGAAGTGCAGGCCGGCGGTGGGCGCTGCGATCGAACCTTCGACCTCGGCGTAGACGGTCTGGTACCTTTTCCTGTCCGCTTCGCCGGCCGGCCGCCTGATATACGGCGGCAGCGGCATCTGGCCGTTTTCCCACAGGAACCTTTTGACGTCTGTCGTCTCCCCGAAAGACGCTGTCTTTCCACCTGATATGAAAGCGGTGTTTCCTCCTGCGAGGGAGACGCTGCCGGTATATTTCCCCCTGATCATGACCTTCCAGAGCCCGGGCGAGATTTCGCCGACGAGAAGGATTTCGATCGTCTCGCCGTCTGGTTTACAGCCGGTAAGACGGGCGGGAAATACCTTTGAGTTGTTTATCAGAAGCAGGTCGCCGCTGTTGAGGAACAGGGGAAGATCGTGAAACCTTTTGTGCTCAATGCCGCCGTCGCG
>JAOUFP010000464.1 GCA_029858145.1 Nitrospirota bacterium
CCGCCGTGTACACAATGTCATGGTGCTCATGCGGTTAAGCGTGTAGCAGATTGGAAACCCACCCTGGCGGTAAATCAGTACTGCCTTACCTGTCACAACCAGAATATCAGCAAGACACACCGGAACGGAGAAAAACTTTCTCTCCATATTGATCCCACGCAGTTGAGCGCTTCTGTCCATAACAAGCATGCCTGCAACGATTGCCACGCGGAGTTCACCAGGACATCGCATCCGGTGAAATCCTTCGGCAGCAGCAGGGAGCATTCAATTGCGGTATCAGAGGCGTGCAAAAGATGCCACGCGGACAAGCACAAAGCTGTCAGTGAGAGCATCCATTACAAAATAATCAGTGAGGGAAATCTGAAGGCGCCGGTCTGCACCGACTGCCACGGTTTTCACACTGTGGGGCCGAAGGCCACTTACGAGACGTTGAGCGGCATGCCCTGCAAAAAATGTCATCAGGAAATATTCAAGATGTATTCAAAAAGCGTCCACGGAGTGGCGAAGGCGAATGGTGAACACTCGGCGCCTCTCTGCTCCTCGTGTCATTTTGCCCATGAGGTGAAGGTCGCTGACATTGCGGAGAAGATCAAAAAATCCTGTCTTGGATGCCATAAAGGGGTGGAGACCGCCCATGATAAATGGCTTCCGAACTCAGGGCTTCATCTGAGCGTTGTCTCATGTGCCGCATGCCATTCTCCGAACTCGGGAAGAGGGATTACCCTCAGACTGTGCGATCAGAATACCGGCAAGCCGTTTACGGAAGAACAGATCGTGAAGCTTCTGGGAAGAAACTACCAGGGGCTTTCTGAAAAAATGAACGCGCACGGCGAAGGCATTGATTCCGAACAGCTCTGGAATATCGTCAGGCAGCTCAACGAAAAGGGAGCTGAAGCCAAGGTGACGTTCCTCGGGAGGATGGAAGTGAGCAACGGCTCCGAGGCGCATATGCTTTCGGTCAAGAAGAATGCGGTGAGGGAATGCGAGAGTTGCCACACCTCTGATTCGAAATTCTTCAAGTCTGTGACCGTGGCTATTGTTAAGGCTGACGGCAGAGTGACTCAGTTCAAGACCCAGCCAGAGGTGCTCGGCTCAATGATATCACTCGTTTCGTTGAAACAGTTCTATGTCCTCGGAAGCACCAGGCTGAAGATCCTCGACTGGTTCGGCATATTGATGGTCTTCGGTGGGATGTCAGTTCCGATACTGCATATTACGGCGAGAATACTTACTTTTCCTGTAAGGGAGGCAAAGAGGATGAACAAGATGAGAAAGGAGGGCAGAAGATGAAAAGGATATTCCTGCATCCACTTCCGATAAGAATATGGCACTGGATCAATGCCGCCAGTTTTCTGGTCCTGATCGTCACCGGACTGCAAATACGGTACCGGGAATTTCTCGGCCTGATGAAATTCAAGACAGCAGTCGATATCCACAACATGTTCGGTTTTATTCTCATCTTCAACTTTTTCATCTGGCTTGCCTACTATATCCTGAGCGGGAAGATAAAAATATATATACCGCCTCTGAATATCAAAAAATTTATTACGGGCTGTGTCAAACAGGCCAGATACTACGGCTACGGCCTCTTCATGGGGGAGGAGAACCCCCACCACAGCACTGCCGACAACAAGTTCAATCCGATGCAGCAGATGGCGTATCTTTCGATCATGCTGCTTCTCATTCCGCTTCAGCTGGTGACAGGCCTGCTGCTCTGGGATGTGAAGGCGTTCGCCCGCTATATCGATATCTTCGGCGGCATAAAGATCGTAGACACGATACATGTGTTTCTGTTCCTCTTCTTCACCTCGTTCCTGTTCGTGCATATCTACCTGGCAACGCTTGGCCATACTGTTCTGGCGCATATTAAAGCGATGTTTACGGGGTACGAGGAGATCGAGGAGCACGTTCACTGAGTGTAACTGCAGAAGACGCATGAAACAGAGAGGGGCAGCTCAGTCTGCCCCTCTTCATTTACAGCGCATTGGAGATTTTTTTAATAGCTTCGAGTTTTGTGAGCGCACTGCCTGAGTCTATGGCATATTGTGCCATTTCAAGGGCCGCGCGGTGGTCGTCGGTCTTGCCGGCAACCATAAGCGCCGCCGCCGAGTTTATCAGCACAATATCTCGTTTAGGGCCCTTCTCCCCGGTAAGAATCTGCAGCGATATCTTCGCGTTTTCATCTTTGTCGCCTCCGATCAGATCCTCTCTTTTGCCGCGCCCAAGCCCGAAATCCTCGGGCGAAAGGTATACGTTTTCCACTTTTCCCTTCGAGAACCTGGACGCCTTTGTGCCGTCCGTAATGGTTATCTCGTCAAGCCCGTCTTCTCCGTGGACCACCATCGCATCCTCAGCGCCGAGGTTGCCGAGGACCTGTGCCAGCGTCTCGGTGAGGTTGCTGGAGAAGACCCCGAGTATCTGTCTCTTTGCCCCGGCAGGGTTCGTAATGGGCCCGAGGATATTGA
>JAOUFP010000465.1 GCA_029858145.1 Nitrospirota bacterium
CACCTTTGTGCCGTTCTGCCTGAATCTGTCTGCTATTTCGTAGCCCCTTACCGCCAGCGGCGTCATGATCGAGATTGCCGCGATATCTATGTCCTTGTCAAAGGAGAGCTTCTGCGCGTTTTCATCCTGTATGTCCACCTCGACATCAGGGGGCGTGAGCGCCGCGAGGGTCGTCGCGCTGAGATAGGGGAATCTGAAGGCAAATGATGACCAGATGCTCCCTTCCGGCCATCGCGGTATGATGATCGAAAGCTTCATTCTTCCTTTCTCAGCACAATTGAAGAGGCCGTCCCGCCGCTCGAAAATGAATTGATCATGACGGTACTGATATCCCCTCTCCGGGGTTCGCCGGTCACGTAGTCGAGGTCTCCCTCCAGCGGTGTCTGAAGGCCGAGAGTGGCAGGAACGATATTTTCCTCCATGCTGGAGATCGCGGCCACGAGCCTGAGCAGTCCGTCTCCCTGAAAATAACCGTAAGAGGACCTCACAGCCGACACAGGGATCGCGGGCGCCTTTTTCCCGAAGGTTTCCTTTATCGCCGTCGCCTCGAGCCTGTCCAGATCCCGTGTTGAATTCGCCGCTGCTGATATGAAATCCGGCTGTTCTATCCCGGCCTGAAGCAGTGCGCTTCTCATCGAACTCCGCATCGATTCTCGGCTGCTGTCATAGTGGATGGTTGAAGACGGTGAGGATGAAAAGGCGGAAGCCGCGAGGGTGCAATAAACACGTGCCTTTCTCTTCCGGGCGTCTTCGAGCCGTTCCAGGATGACCGTTGCCGCCCCTTCAGCGAGCACGAAGCCCTTTCTCCTCACATCAAAAGGCATCATCTCTTCCGAGAGAAGGCCGAGGGAGAGGTATCCCGTAATCACCGAACCGCTTATTTCGTCCGCCCCTGAAATGACCGCGAAGTCAACATGCCGGTCCCTGAGAAGTTCCGCGCCGTAAAAAAGGGCGAGTTCCGATGAGATGTCAGAGTGGCTGAAGGTTATATTCGGGCCCCTGATGCCGAAATATATGGATATGTGGCTCGCCGCAATGTTCTGCACTGTCTCGGGGAAAATCATCGGGTTTGTCCCTGATGGACCTTCCTTCAACAGACCTTCGTAAAACCTGTCGGTGCTTTCCGTGCTCGCCAGGCCCGTGCCGACGCAGACAGCGGCATTGAAGCAGTTGCCTTCAGAGACAGCGAGCCCTGAATCTCTCACCGCCTCTATGGCCGATGCGAGGCTGAACAGGGAAAACCGTGACATCCGCCGGGCCTGCATTGCCGGGATGTGCTCTCTGGCGGTGAAGTCTCTTACCTCACCGAAGCGAAAAACCCCTGCTTGCGCCCGCTCAGGTTTTTCGGACGCTGAGATGCCGGAGAGGGCATTGGAAACGGCATGCGCGAGCTTCTGTTTCCCTGTGCCGAGCGGTGATACCGCGCCTATCCCTGTCACCGCGATCATGCTGTTTTCCTCAAAATCAGGGCGGTATTGTTTCCGCCGAAGGCGAGCGAAGTCGAGAGCACCGCGGTTATCCCTTCCTTCTGTCTTGGCTCAGGTACGTAATCGAGGTCGCAGTCAGGGTCGGGGGTTGTATAGTGCAGGGTCGGCGGAATGACCCCCCGCGTCAATGCGAGTATCGCCGCAGCTGCCTCAGACGCTCCTGCCGCGCCGAGGCAGTGGCCGATCATCGATTTCGTGGAACTCACGGGGATCATCCGGGCAAGTTCTCCGAAGGCGAGCTTGATCGCATTTGTCTCGGCGAGGTCATTCGCCTGTGTGCCGGTGCCATGGGCATTGATGTAGCCGATTTCAGAAGGAGGCGTCCCTGTGTTTTTCAGCGCCGAGCTGATCGCATGGGCTATCCCTGTGCCGGAGGGCTCAGGGGCCGTGACATGATAGGCATCGCAGGAAAGACCGTAGCCGGCTATCTCCGCGTAAACCGTGCGCCCCTTGCGTATTGCGTATTCTTCTTCCTCAACGATAAATATGGCGGCGCCTTCCCCGAGGGATATGCCCTTCCGGTTCTTGTCGAAGGGCCTGCAGGGTTCTTCGTCGACCGCCCTGAGGGAGTTGAATCCGGCGAAGGTCGTTTCTGAGAGCGCTTCGCTTCCGCCGGTGATGACGAAGTCGGCGATCCCTTTCCTGATCAGCTCCCCTGCCATGCCTATAGCGGTGCTGCTGGAAGAACAGGCGGTAGAAATGGTCGAACGGAATCCTCTGGCGCCTGTCCTCTGCGCGATATGGTCCGTGAACGCGGAAGAGGTGAAGGAGGCGAGGAGCGAAGGCCTCGGCTTTCTGTTTTCGAATATCCCGCGTTTGAACTGTTCGCCGGAGAGGAGCCCTCCCGCCCCGCTGCCGATTACCACCGCGAGTCGTGTCCTGTCGATAGAGTCAGGAGCCAGTCCTGAATCACGGAGCGCTTCGTTCAGCGCGACGATGCCGAGCAGGTCGCATCTCGACAGTCTTCTGGATTC
>JAOUFP010000067.1 GCA_029858145.1 Nitrospirota bacterium
TACGTAGAGAGGTCCCTGTCCTTCAGTTCCTGCTGTTTCTCCTTATAGGTCGGCACCCGTTCGAGCCAGCCAAGCGGGGTTATCATCGAAAGGAGCAGGTGCAGTTCCGCATGCTCCGGAATCCTTGACTGGATGAATATCGTGCATTTGTCAGGGTCAAGGCCTGCAGCAAGGAAATTGATCAGAAGATCATTCACCGACTCATGCAGCGCTGAAGGGTTTGCGTATCCTGTTGTGAGCGCGTGCCAGTCGGCAATGAAATAAAAGCAGTCGTATTTGTCCTGCAGCTTTACCCAGTTCTGGAGTGCTCCGACGAGATTCCCGAGGTGGACCTTGCCGCTTGACTGCATTCCGCTCAATACCCTGTCTTTTGTCATTGTCGCCTTCTAATAGAGATATACCTGAAAGATACTCAGGAAAAAACTGATGATCGGCATGATGATTTTGCCTGCGATGCCGGTGTAAATCAGCACAATCACGATAATGAACCCGAACGGCTCGATCCTGCTGAATGACATCGCCTGTCTTGAAGGCAGCAGGCCTGTCAGTACACGTCCTCCGTCAAGCGGCGGTATAGGGATCATGTTGAACACCGCAAGCACGACATTCATTATCACGCTGGCTCTGAAGATCATCCCCAGTGGAACGAGAACAGAATCTGTCACTGTACCGGGAGAGACCTCGGCAAGGGGTACTATAATGAACTTCAGTGCGAGCACGCTCAATAAAGCAAGGACCATGTTGGTGACAGGTCCTGCAGCAGCGGAGAGGGCCATGCCCTGCCGGGGATTTTTGAAATTCATCGGGTTGATCGGAACCGGCTTTGCATAGCCGAAGACGAACTGCCCGTTTGTTGCAATTACCAGAAGCAAAGGCAGCAGCACCGTCCCGAATATATCGATATGCGCAAGCGGATTCAGCGTAAGCCGGCCGAGCATCTTCGCGGTCGGATCCCCAAGCTTGTACGCGACCAGCCCGTGCGATACCTCATGGAAGGTGATCGCTATCAGGATTGGCAAGGCGGAAATCAGAATCCTTCTTATAACATCAACAGTTGTGGCATCCAAATCAGTATATCCTTTTCATAGAGCCTCTCCGGGCAGGCTGTCACAGCAGACAGGACATGCGCGGGAAAGGAAATCGCAATTTTCTTAAGATCCCCAAGGCTTCAATGGGTGTAAAATCATTAAATGTGGTTTTCTTCAGGAAAATCATCCCTCACAACATAAGACAAAGGTTCACTGAGGGAATCGGCGGTATCGGAAATCTTCCATATCCGTTCGAAATTGCATATGATGACTTCAGGCGCGCCGTAACTATTATTCATAATCCTGCCGTCAGTGTCAACGGCAAGGAGCAGGTCGTTCGTCTTCAGCAGAGACCCGTCATAACCGACGTCGCGCAATTTCTCTTTGACATTATCGAGAAAACTTCTGCATGCCGCCTCATCGATCAGGCCCTGATAAACGGCCTTCGAAAGGTCGACCGGCACGTAAAGCGGCCCCTTCTCGGCAACCGAATAATCAGGCCCGTTATAATAACCCCGGATGGTAATATAGTTGTGGTTTTCCTGGAGAATCGGGCTGCCTTCCGGATCCAGCAAGTGCTTGTGCGATTCGTATCTCCTGAAATCGACTGAAGACTCTATCTTTGTAGAGCCGGTCATATAGATGGCCCTTACGTAGACCGTCGGAATCCCGAGTTCATTCAATCTGTGGGCGATAAAAAATTCTTCAAAAGGACTGTTTATGCCGTACTTGATGATCTTCGGGTCATATCTGTCTTCATCTGCCTCGTCAGGCATCTCTCCTACGCGGGAAATCTCCCATACCAGATGAATATTGTCCTTGGTGATTGTATAGAACACTTCTTTCTTGTCGGACAATTTCAGGGACGGCGTCTTTCTCCATCTTTCGGGAAGGAAATAATCGAACAGCCGGGCGTTTCTTCCCACTACCCACAGGTGGCCGCCGGTGCTTTCCGCATGGCCATAAACATAGGGCACCCCGAATATCTCGCTCCTCTCCAAATAGGCGGGCAAGGACGTGGGCTTGAAGCGGTCCCTCTGATCGTCCAGATAGTGATGTCTTCTGGAATCTTTGACTTCATCATCATGCCTCGCGGTCCGCATGAGAAGCTCGTAATCGATCACCGAATAATCGCCCTCCTCAATCAACTGATACAATAGGTCCAGCTGTTTCTTGTATGCTTTCCCGGTATCCTCCGCATGTCCGGCCTCCTCAATGCGCAGGGCATTCTCCTCGCTGAGGATAATATGCTCGGGTTTCATGTCAGCGACCAGATATCCTTTTCTGTCAAGGTCCGCCAGGACTTTGTAGTTGATGCCTTTGAGATGGCGGATGATTTCCTCATCGTTGAGGTCTATGTGCTCGAAAACTTCGGGAAGGTTTTTCCCTATGATCCACTCGTAGATCAGCTTGTACTGTTTAAGGATATCCAGGTCAATGCCCGGATGTTTTGCGTGTATCCGGTTGATTTTTGAGCGTGACCTTCCGCTCTGCCAGGGCTGCATCCTGTCCGGTGGCACATAAATCGCCAAAGGGCGCTGTGTTTTCACCTTGAGTTCCCTGGGCCCATACGCACCTTCCCTCATTTCCATGACAAGGGAGAACTCTTCCCAGGGGCTGTTGAATTCCGCGTCGCAAAATTCCTGCAGGGTATGAGTATTTATAGGGACGTCCTCTCCCACCCTGCAGTTCTTCACCACCAGGTCAAGGCTCTTCCCGTTTACCGTTCTGGTGGGAACCAGGTAAACAGAGCTGGTGCCTATCAGCCGTATCCTCTTTTCGTAAAACCAGTCTTTTTCATACCAGTTTTTGATTTCGAAGTGGTCATGATAAGGCTCCGCAAAACGGGTGAGATACAGATCGCCGCCGTCACTGGTCCTGGTGTGGACATACACCACCCCCAGGACATTTACCAGCGATTTATTTGATGTTAAATTTTCCATTCAATCGGAGAATAAATAATTATGTCAGCCTGCCAAACGGCGCACGGCCTTCGTCTCCGGGCATGAGAGCAGAAAACAGCCCAGGTTTATTCAAGCCGGCGTCTCAGTGCCTCGAGCTGAACGGCCAGTCTTTCCGGCAGACGGTTGCCGAATTTCGCGAAGTGCGCCCTGATGTCCGGTATTTCAGCTGCCCAGGCGTCCGTATCAATTCGCATGAGTTCTTTCATAATCTCGGGAGATATATCAAGGCCGGCGAGATCCAGGTCCCCCTCGGCCGGCAAGAACCCTATCGGTGTCTTTTGGGCTTCAACCCTGCCGTCAATCCGCTCGCACATCCACTTCAGCACCCTGCTGTTGTCGCTGAAACCGGGCCATAAAAACATGCCCTCGGGACTCTTTCTGAACCAGTTTACATAAAAAATTCTCGGGGCATTCTTGCCGAGTCTGTCGCCCATGTCCAGCCAATGCCGGAAATAGTCGCCCATGTTGTAACCGCAGAAAGGTGTCATCGCAAAGGGATCGCGCCTCAGGTTCCCCACAGCGCCGATGTTGGCTGACGTGGTCTCCGATGCCGCGGTCGCACCGAGGAAAACACCGTGGTCCCAGTCATAGGCTTCGAAAACCAGCGGCACCACACTGTTGCGCCGGCCGCCGAAAATGAAGATGTCGATGGGAACGCCGTTGGGGTTTTCCCAGTCTTTGCATATAACAGGGCACTGGGACGCAGGTGCGGTAAAGCGCGCGTTGGCATGGGCCGCATCCTCACGGCTGTGGGGGGTCCAGTCACGCCCCTTCCAGTCAATGAGATGCGGGGGCACTTCGTCAGTCATGCCTTCCCACCAGACATCTCCGTCGTCCGTCAGTGCACAGTTGGTGAAAATAACATTTTCTCTGACCGTGTCCATCGCCATGGGATTGGTATCATAGGAAGTTCCCGGGGCAACGCCGAAAAACCCATTCTCAGGGTTTATCGCGTAGAGACGGCCGTCAGGGCCGATTTTCATCCAGGCGATGTCATCGCCGATGCATTCACATTTCCATCCCTGAATGGTCGGGCGCATCATCGCGAGGTTGGTCTTTCCGCAGGCCGAGGGAAAGGCAGCGGCGATGTGATATTGTTTCCCTTCGGGATTTGTCAGGCGGAGAATCAGCATATGTTCGGCCATCCAGCCTTCTCTCCTTGCCATGGCCGAGGCGATGCGGAGGGCCAGGCATTTCTTTCCGAGAAGGGCATTTCCACCGTATCCGGAGCCGTATGACCAGATAAGGTTTTCCTCGGGGAAGTGGCTGATGTATTTGCTTTCAATAGGGGCACACGGCCATTGAACGTCTTCCTGTCCCGGGGCCAGCGGAGCGCCGATTGAATGCAGGCAGGGGATAAAATCCTCGCCTGCGTCAAGGAGTTCCATTACCCTGGAACTGACCCGGGTCATGATATGCATGTTGCAGACCACGTAGGGACTGTCACTGATTTCGACCCCTATCTTCGAAATGGGAGAGCCTATGGGCCCCATGGAAAAAGGGATCACGTACATCGTACGGCCTTTCATGCAGCCCTTGTAAAGACCCTTCATGGTTTCTTTGAGTTCAGTTGGATTGACCCAGTTATTTGTAGGACCTGCTTCCTCCCGCGATGACGTGGAGATATAGGTGCGGTCCTCTACCCGTGCGACGTCGCTGGGATCAGAGCGGAACAGATAACTGCCGGGGCGTTTCTTCAATGGAGTAGCGCTCCCGCCCGCGATCATTTTTGCCATCATCAGGTCATATTCTTCTTTTGTGCCGTTACATACGTAAACAGACTCAGGCTGACACATATCTGCAACTTCTCGTATCCACTTGTTCAGCTTTTCATTTTTAACGCTCATAGCCATGACATTTTCTCCTCGAAAGACGTATTTCCAGTTCCTCTGCAGAAAAGCGCAAAATTAATAACCGGTTGACGATGATTTACCCTGGATAACGGCTTTAAATGACATTTTTGACATATTTTATTATATTAACAATTTCTTCGTCAAAAAATCCGCAGCGTTTCAGGCCAAGGATTTCCCCGGGCAGGCAAAAAAGTAAGCTGGGTTTGCATTTTCCAGGGCAACATATTTGCCATACCTTGCACTCCTATGGTATATAATTACTAATTCATGTCCGCAATTGTACTCATACCTGCCCGATATGCGTCAACCCGATTTCCGGGGAAGCCGCTTGCACTTCTGAAAGGTCTGCCGGTCATTCAGCATGTATATCAGAACGCGATGAATTCCCGGCTGGCTGATGATGTGCTGGTTGCGACGGACAGCGAGACAATATTCGAAAAAGTGCTGGCGTTCGGCGGGAAAGCGGTAATGACAGCCGCTGACCACGCATCAGGCACCGACCGGATCGCTGAGGTTGCCCGTTCGATGGATTATGATATAATTGTGAATGTCCAAGGGGACGAGCCGCTTATCCAGCCTGAAATGATTGATGAGGTGATTTCTGTTCTCGATGATCCCCGGGCTTCCATAGGTACTCTGGCGGTCAGGATAAAGGACAGGAGAGAGATATTCGACCCGAATACGGTCAAGGTGGTATTTAACCGGGAGGGTTTCGCATTTTATTTTTCGCGGGCTCCGGTCCCATATTACAGGGATGAGTGGAAAGGGCACGGCTACCATCACACTGCCGGGGTGGAAGGCACCTCTGTCCGAAGTGATGAAGACTGCTACAAGCATATAGGGATATACAGCTACAGAAGGGATGTGCTGACGCAACTGTCGGCTCTGCCCCCTTCGCGCCTGGAGCTTATCGAGAAGCTGGAACAGCTCCGCGCGCTCGAGGCAGGTTTCAGCATAAAGGTAAAAGAGACTATTTACGAAACTCTCGGGGTGGATACACCTGAAGATCTGGAAAGGATAGAAAAATGCCTAAATTCATTTTTATAACAGGCGGTGTTTTATCATCTCTCGGCAAGGGGATCGCTGCCGCTTCGATCGGCGCCCTCCTTGAGGCAAGTGGGCTGAGGGTGACGATCCAGAAGCTCGACCCGTATATAAACGTCGATCCCGGCACCCTCAGTCCGTTTCAGCACGGAGAGGTGTTTGTCACCGACGATGGAGCCGAGACAGATCTCGATCTTGGACATTACGAGCGGTTCACCCATATCCGGACAAGTCAGACGAATAATTTTACGACCGGCAAAATATACTATAACGTCATATCAAAGGAGCGGAGAGGCGACTATCTCGGGGATACCGTACAGGTGATCCCCCATATCACGGACGAAATTAAGCAGGCCATCAAGTCTGTAGGCAACAATAATGACGTGGTGATCGTCGAGATAGGCGGCACTATCGGAGACATCGAGAGCCTGCCGTTTCTTGAGGCGATCAGGCAGATGAGATACGATGTCGGCAGGGAAAACGTCCTCTATGTTCACCTGACGCTTCTTCCCTATATCAAGACTTCCGGAGAGCTGAAAACAAAGCCCACCCAGCACAGCGTGAGGGAGATACGGGCGATCGGTATTCAGCCTGACCTGCTTTTGTGCAGAACAGACAGAAACCTCACGCCCGAGGCGAAGAAAAAGATAGCCATCCACTGCAACCTTGACGGCGACGCGGTCATTAATGCGATCGATGTGGAGACGATCTACGAGGTCCCCCTAGCGCTTCACGCGGAAGGGCTCGACCACCAGATAATAAAGAAGCTTCAGCTGAATGCCCGGGAGGCGGACCTGGCACCGTGGAAAGACATCGTAAGGAAGATAAAGGAGCCGAAGAACGAAGTCACGATAGCCATTGTCGGGAAATACGTCGGTCTGAAGGACTCCTACAAAAGCCTGACGGAATCGCTCATGCATGGCGGCATAGCGAATGACTGCCGGGTGAACCTCGAGTGGATAGACTCTGAAGAGGTCGAGGTCCACGGCCCTGAAAAATATCTCTCTGAAGTGGACGGGATTCTCGTCCCCGGGGGCTTCGGCTACCGGGGGATCGAAGGCAAGATCGAATCGGTCAGGTATGCCAGGGAAAAAAAGATCCCCTATTTCGGGATCTGTCTCGGCATGCAATGCGCTGTCATAGAGTTTGCCCGCAATGTCTGCGGTCTGAAGGCAAACAGCTCTGAGTTTGATCTGAACACCCAGGCGCCGGTCATCTATCTGATGGAGAAATGGTATGACTTCAGGAAGGGCAAGGTGGAAGAGAGGACAGAGAGTGCGCAGAAGGGCGGCACGATGCGTCTCGGCGCCTATCCCTGCGTGATTGAAGCAGACACCCTGGCCTTCGCCGCGTACCGGCAAAAAGAGATTTCCGAGCGCCACAGGCACCGCTATGAGTTCAACAACGCCTACAGGGGCGCCGTGGCAAGACTCGGCATGAAAATCAGCGGCGCAAGCCCGGACGGTGAACTTGTCGAGATTGTTGAAATCGAAGACCATCCCTGGTTTTTGGGCTGCCAGTTTCATCCTGAATTCAAGTCGCGGCCTACCGAGCCGCACCCCCTCTTCAGCGCTTTTATCGGGGCTTCCCTGAGGGGAAAAAGGTCCCTGTTTCCCTCCCTTGAAACAGGAGCGGAGGAGAGAAGCAGGGATTGACAAGCGAAGTGATTATCGGCAATACAGCCCTTGGCGGAGGCAATCCCCTTTCCCTGATAGCCGGGCCGTGTGTCATAGAGAATGAGGATGCTGTTTTTTATACAGCGCAAAGACTGAAAGAGATATGCGCGGATCTGGATATTGCTCTCATATTCAAAAGCTCCTATGACAAGGCGAACAGGACTTCGCTGAGTTCTTTCCGCGGTCCTGGCATCGAGAGGGGACTGAGGATCCTGTCCGAAGTGAAAAGCAGATTCCAGCTGCCGGTATTGTCCGATGTCCATTCTGTCGATGAAGTCAAGCCAGCCTCTGAAGTGCTTGATGTCCTCCAGATACCCGCCTTTCTGTGCAGGCAGACAGACCTGATCCTCGCCGCATCCAGGACAGGCAGGCCGGTGAATATCAAAAAAGGCCAGTTCCTTGCCCCGTGGGACATGAAGAACATCATAGATAAGTGCGTATCAACAGGGAACAGAAATGTGTTTATTACAGAGAGGGGGACGTCATTCGGATACAACAATCTCGTTGTTGATGTCAGATCATTCCCGATTCTGCGATCCCTCGGTTTTCCCGTTGTCTTCGATGTGACACACAGCCTCCAGCTGCCCGGGGGGAAGGGGATCTGCTCCGGCGGCCAGAGGGAATTTGCAGAACCACTGGCGCGAGCCGCTGTTGCTGCAGGCGTAGACGGCCTGTTCATGGAGGTCCATCCCGAACCAGACAAGGCTCTCTGTGACGGACCGAATATGCTGCCGCTGGAACAGCTGCCACAGCTGCTGAAGGTGGCAAAGAATATCCATGCACTCGTATCAGCGCAGACGCCGGATACGAAAGGATAGCGGCGATGCTCAAAAGGTTTTTTCCATTTCTGGCGGTTGTTATTGCGTGTTCTTTTTTCTGCATGCCTGTAGTCGGGGCAGAGACGCCTGCGCAGGATCAGCCCCAGCTTTTTACCAACCAGGATCTGGGGAAATATAATGTTCCTTCCGCATCCCGCACTACGGGCGCGAAAACAGTTTATCAGGAAGACGGGGAAGAGTACCTGAAGGGTAAAAAGAAGCGTGTCCTGGAAGAGCATGAACAGGACTACTGGTGCAAAAAGGCGTCAGCAGTTAAAAGGAAGATCGAAAAGGCCTGCGAAGACGTGAAGGAAGCAGAAAAAGAGATTTCCGTTGCGAACAGCAAAAACCTTCATTCCGGGAAGAAAAACGCCCCGCTGCAGAAAAGGCTTGAAAAGGCAAAAAAACGGGTGAGGGATGCCGAAGCAGACCTTGACGATCTTGAGCATGAAGCGCACAGAAAAGGGGTCCCCCCGGGATGGCTGAGATGTCAGACATAAATATTCTTGAAATCGCCAGGAAAGTCCTGAAGATCGAGGCAAATGCGGTCGAGGGGCTTATAGAAAGGCTGAACGGCGGCTTTCAGGACGCGGTTGATATTATCTATGCCAGCAAAGGCAAGGTGATCGTTACCGGAATGGGCAAGTCCGGACTCATCGGAAAGAAGATCGCCGCAACGCTTGCCTCTACGGGGACGCCGGCGTTCTTTATGCATCCTGCAGAGGCGAGCCACGGTGACCTCGGCATGGTATCCTCCGAGGACGTGGTCATCGCCATTTCAAACAGCGGGGAAACCGACGAGATACTCGGGCTGATCCCCTTTCTGAAAAGGTTCAATGTCAGCATCATCTCCATGACCGGAGAGGCGAATTCGACGCTCTCAAAGTCTGCCAATGTGAACCTTGATGTAACAGTAAAAGAAGAGGCCTGTCCCCTCGGAATTGTGCCGACGGCTTCAACGACCGCCGCGCTGGCGATGGGCGATGCCATTGCGGTAGCCCTCCTGATTAAGAGAGGCTTCAAACAGGAGGACTTTGCCTGCTTTCATCCCAGCGGCAGTCTTGGCAAGAGGCTCTTTATTAAGGTGAGGGACCTTATGCATTCCGGTGATGCGCTTCCTTTGATACCGCCTCACGAATCCATGACAGGAGCAGTCATGGAAATTTCATCCAAGAGGCTTGGCATTGCGATAGTGGCCGATAAAGAGAATAAGATCGCCGGCGTTATTACGGACGGCGATGTAAGAAGGGGCATAGAAAAATGGGGGAAAGATTTTTTTGATATGAAAGCCTATGAGGTCATGTCGAAAAATCCGAAGACCATTCCTGCAGAGGAGCTTGCGGCAAAAGCCCTCGCTGTTATGGAACAGTATTCGATCACGGTGCTGTTAGTGCCTGATGAGGCAGGAAGGGCAGAGGGAGTAATCCATCTCCATGAAATATTGAAGAAGGGAATAGCATGAACATAAACAGCAAAACACGCCGGACAAAAAGCACGCGTGCGGTAAAGGCGATAGCCGGAAACATAAAGATGCTCATGCTCGATGTCGACGGAGTTCTGACAGACGGCGGGATCATACTTGATAACGAAGGCAATGAATACAAATCGTTTCACGTACGCGACGGACACGGCATAAAAATGCTGATTCACTCGGGGATTAAGGTTGCGATAATTACCGGACGCCATTCCAAGGTGGTTGAGAGGCGGGCGCA
>JAOUFP010000068.1 GCA_029858145.1 Nitrospirota bacterium
ATATGCCGAGAGATAAATTCATACCGCTGGGCAATTCTTCTCTTGGCGGCGCTGAAATGGTATTGTTCGACCGGGATCTTATTGCCCAGATCGAAGATTTACTGCCGATGATAACATACTGCGAAATGAATGAAAATCAGGATCTCATGAATGTGCTGCAGGGCGCTTTTTTTATCCCTCATACAGATCCTGATTTATTGAAAGGATGAAAATGGTTGCACCCAACAGCCTTGTGTTTTTTTATAGAAACATTATTGCTAACAGCGGAAAAAACCGCTTTTCCCCCATGAAGATTGTATTTTCTGGTGAATGCTCAACGTCTGGTTAACGCATTTCATTTAAGAAGTCTTGCTGCAGCATTTGATGACTGTTGTGTCACTTATTTCGACAAGCCCTTTTTCCACAATATCGTTGATAAGCGGCAGGACCCCGGATATCATCTCTTCAGAGTCAACGACTTCGAGCTTGACGGGAAGGCTGGTTGAGAGTTCAAGCATCTTTGATGTATGAAAAACACCGTCGCTTCCGTATCCCGCAACACCTCTGAAGACACTGACTCCGGCTATCTTTTGTTTGTAAAAAAGATCCATCAGAATTTCATACACCGGTCTTCCCTTATATTTGTCTGACTCATCAACATAGACGGTGAGTTTTTTTGCGGGCCCTTTCCTTACCATTGGTTATCTCCTATATGCTTTTTGCAATTAATTCACCCAGCTTCAGTGCCACAAAACCGGCAATCACGCTGAGGACGACATTTGCTAATGCGATGAACCATTCCCCGTCTTTGATAAGATTCCCTGTTTCGTATTCAAAAGTTGAAAATGTGGTGTAGGCACCAAGGAACCCGATTACCAGGAACAGTCTTATCTGAGGGTTTACCATAAACCTTTCAGTGAGGAGAGACATAAAGAGACTGATGAAGAAACTGCCGCTTACGTTAACAACAAAAGTCCCGAGCGGGAATATCCTGCCCCATCTTTGCCCGATCCAGAGAGCAACTGCATAACGGGAGGCAGCACCAAGGAAGCCGCCGAGCCCAATTATGACATAGTCAGCCATCATGATTTATCGCAATTAAAGAGTTGCCATATATGGAGGGGAAGGTGCAATTTTCAGAACAGTAACTGATAATGAGACCTCCACTGTTTATAGAATGAAATTGGCCGGGGTGGACAATATGATTTTTTGACCCGAGGTTAATTTAACTCTTTGGATCAGTTGACTTGTTTTCATTGTTCAAGAGTCTTTTGGCTCCAATAAACCTTTTTACAAAATAGGGTGTGTCCAGATTGTCAACCTTAACTTTTTTCCCCTTTGATGACGCGTGTATGAAAAGATTATTGCCGAGATAAATGCCTACATGCGAGGGAAAGGAGGCATAAGTCCTGAAAAAGACGAGATCCCCCACAGACAGTTCTTCCCTGTCAATTGGTTCTCCCTCATCGAACTGTTCACGAGCTGTCCTGGGAAGGTCTATGCCCAGCAGCCCATATACCTTTTTTACGTAGGCTGAGCAATCGATGCCGAGGATACTGTTACCGCCAAATTTATAGGGAATATTCAACAGCTTTTTGGCGAACAGGGTGAGTTTTTCAGGGAAACTTTGAGTTGAAACCTCCCCGGCTTCGGATGCCTTTTTTAGCTCCTCTTCCAGTTTTTTTGCCAGAACCTCATTCTCCTGCAGTTCGGCTGCAGCAGGCTGGATATCTTCGAGGTAAAGCTTCTGCCCGATTTTCAGGGAAGGTGAATCCATATCATTTATTTCCATTAATTCTTCTGCGTCTATTCTGAACTTTTTGGCGATGCTCCAAACGTTATCGCCCTTTTTTACTGTGTAGAATTTCGGACCTTCCGATGTAAGAAGAATTTTCTGGCCATTTTTCAATTTTGCCGATTTTTTAAGATCATTCAGCTCTCTCAGATCATTGACACTGACTGAATATCTGTGCGAGATAGACGAAAGCGTATCGCCTTTTTTTACGATATGATACGGATCTTTAGGGAAGGTTTTTGAATGTTCGGCCGTTTTATCAGGGGTGTTCTTTACTGTTGCTGTTTTTCTGCGGGCAGCGCTGTCCGTGACGGATTCAAAAGATGTCAATTCTTCATGAGACTCTTTGTTGTCCGCTGGAACGATGATTTTGTCCCCGGGTTTAAGCCCCTTGACGGCAGCTGCATTGGCATTTTTCAGGTCGTCTATATTGACATGGTATCTCTTTGCGATGGTATAAAAGCTGTCTCCCTTTTTTACTTTATGCACAACAGAGGCCTCTGCCCCAGAGGCAAAAGAAATGAAGAGGAGGAGCAGCAGAAAAAGCCGTGAGGACTTACGCAGATGCAAACGCGATATTTTCATATCGCTTCCTCACGCGTAAGCTCTTTCAGAGTAGGAAGTTCCGTCAGGTCTTTTATCCCGAAGTATTGAAGAAATTCCTGTGTTGTGCCGTAGAGGAGAGGTTTGCCCGGGACTTCTTTTCTCCCCATAATTTTTATCAGCCTTTTGTCCAGAAGTGATTTTATTACACCGTCTGAATTAACACCCCGTATCTGCTCCAGTTCAGCCTTGATGATTGGCTGTCTGTAGGCGATTATTGCGAGTGTCTCCAAAGAAGGCATCGAAAGTTTGCTTGAAGTATTCGTTGTGGTGAATTTCTTCATCCACTGAGAGTAATACGGATTGGTTACCATCTGGTAGCCGTTGGCGATTTCTATAATAAGGATGCCGGAGTCTTTCTGCTTATATTCCATGATAAGCTCATCGAGGAGCTGTTTGAGTTCTTCTTCGGGAAGTTCCGTAGTGCTTTTGAGAACAGAAGGCGCAACAGGATCACCCGAAACGAACAGTAAGGCCTCTATGAGAGATTTTTTTTCTTTGTTTGTCATCTCTGGACTTAAACTATACAAAAAAAAGCATAAAAATTCAATTAAATTAAAGACATCAGCAATATTGCTGTAATCAGAATGAAAAAAATCATTCGATATGCGTTATCCCGAAGAGGCAGCTAAATAGCGCGCAGGGATTTCTCCGCAACATTGGACCAGACCATACAGAACCAGGTTTATCTCAATCCCAGAACATCCTGCATATCGTATAACCCGGAAGGCTTTCCGCCAAGCCACAGTGCGGCCTTTAAAGCACCCCTTGCAAAGGTGTCCCTGCTTGAAGCCTTGTGGGTGATTTCAATCCTTTCGCCAAGGCCCCCGAATAATACTGTGTGTTCTCCTACAATATCCCCTGCACGTACCGTCTGAATCCCGATCTCTTTTTTTGTTCTCTGGCCAATGATGCCCTTTCTTGCATAAACAGCTACCTCCTCAAGATTTCTGTTCACCGCGTCTGCTATCACCTGTGCCATTTTCAGTGCGGTTCCGCTGGGGGCATCCTTTTTCAATCTATGGTGAGCTTCAACAATTTCAATGTCGTAATCATCACCAAGCACTATTGCGATGTCTTTCAGTACCTTGAGCAGGAGATTGACCCCAAGACTCATATTCGATGCCAATACGCACGGAATAGTTTTCGTCAGGGCCGCGATTTCCGTCAAATCGTCCCTGGAAAAACCCGTTGTGCCGATGACCATCGCTTTGCCTTTAGCTGAAGCGATTCTCAGGTTTTCCTTTGTCGATTCTATCGAAGTGAAATCTATGATTAAATCGACCTTGTCGATCACTTCTTCTATGCCTGATGAAAGCGGAATGCCTGCTTCTCCGATTCCCGTGATAATGCCGACATCTTTACCAATAGCCGCATGCCCCTTTTTTTCAAAAGCACCGGAAAGCTCCAGACCTTCATATTCTTTTGAAAGGGCTGTTATCCTGCTGCCCATCTTACCTGCCGCTCCTGCTACACAAACCTTTATCATATGCACCTCCGATGTATCAAAAGTTAATTCCGTGGCTACGCAGACATACGTCCCTTTTTACTCTTCCCCTTCATTCTGGTCTGAACGATCCTGTTCTTCCCGGGGTTTCCCGGCAATACGGTATTCTTCCGAGGCCCACGCCCCAAGGTCAATAAGCCTGCATCGTTCTGAACAAAAAGGCCTGAAAGGGTTCTCCTCCCATGTTGTTATATTTTTGCATACCGGACAAATAATTTTCATGTCAACTGTGAATTACATTTTGGATTTTTTCTCTATCTTTTTTCAACAGGTTTTTTATTAAGATGTCCGAAATAATGCCGTTTGCGATTCCCGTGAGTGAGCCTATCAGCAAAATGAACGGACTGATGATGAGTATTGCCTCGATCCTTTGTATGAACAGATAATACGCCAGAGTCAACTGGGCCAAATTATGAAAGAGCGCACCGATGAGGCTCAGTCCCACCGTACCGAAAAGACTCTTGAATGCCTTCATCGTCAGTCCCATTGCAAGCACGCTGGCCAGGCCGCCGCCTGTGCTGAGAATAAATGCAGGGCCGAGAAAAGTTCCGATGAAAATTGATGCGAGCACCACCCGTATCAAAGTGACCATGAGCGCGGTCCTGAATCCATAGAGGACAAGAGCGACAAGCGTTATGATGTTGGCGAGCCCGAGCTTGAGCCAGGGAATCGGCGTTGGAAGAAGGCTTTCAAAACCATGCAAGGCAATAGCATACGCTGAAAGAATCGCGATGCGTTGCTTATCCTGTAATTGCATCGATGCCTAATTGCTCATCTTTTTTGCTGCCGCCTACAATAATAATAAGCTTATTCGGAAGACATACGATCACCCCTTTTGATATCCAGCCTTCCTTAACGCAGATCTGGTTCGGACAATGCGCTTCCCTCACGCGCACTTTTTTCTCTTTTATTTCGATCAGGGTATCGCCGTAAGAACCGCCAACGGAAACCAGCCTGTCTTCATATAGGGGAAGGGTATATGCCGGCTTGCCGTCCACCTCTATGACAACCTCCGATCCCTGGGAGAGGGCATCTCTTGAAATAAATATGCCGGCAACGGACAGAGAGATGAGAAGCAGAAAAAGAAGTCTGTCCGCCAGGGTCGTATTTTTAATGGTTTCTTTCAAGGAAGAGTATCCCCTCTAAGCCCGATGTTGTATGAACAGATGACTTGTCGTCGATTATCAGAGCGTCAATCCCCATTTCCTTCGCAAGCTCCAATCCTTTTTCCGGGCCGAGAATGAAGAGCGCGGTTGAAAACGCATCGGTCATTACTGCCTGATCGGCAATTACGCTTACACTCTGACAGGCATATGCCGGATAGCCTGTTCTGGGGTTCAGCAGATGATGAAACCTTTGGCCGTTCAGCATGAAATACCGCTCATAGTCACCTGAAGTTGAAATTGCCTTGCCGCTGAGATGTATTTTAGCGATTATCTCATCTTCGCTGCTTTTTTGACGCGGATTTTTAATGCCGACAGTCCATGGCTTTTTATCAGTTTTCAAGCCAAAGGCTTTTATGTCACCCGCGACCGCGACAAGACCGGCGCTTATCCCTTTTTCTTTCAGGGCCTGCACCGCGAGATCAGCAGCATACCCCTTTGCGATACCTCCCAGATCGAGCAGCATATCTTTCTTTTTGAGGAAAACAGTGGAATTGCCCTTGTCAATAATAATGTTTTTGTAATTAACGAGCGAGAGATTTTTCCTGATGTCGGCATCGGACGGTCTTATTTTGTTGAAGAAGTCCCACAGTTGTATTTCAGGTCCTATCGTAGGATCAAAAGCCCCTCCGGATCTTTCAGCGATATATACCGCTTTTTCTATGATATCAAGGGTTTCAGGAGATACCTTGACTTCCCTTATTCCCGCGTTTCTGTTGACAGCCGATAATTCGCTCTTGTCGGAATAAAAATTGATCAGTTCCCCGAATTTCTCTATAACATCGAAGGCATTATCTATTGCCTCTTCGGCAGTTTCTTTGGAATCTGCTACTACGGTAATAGCAACAAAGGTATCCAGCAGCGCCTTGCTTTTCTTATACGTTGACATCTTATCTGCCGAGCAGGAACTCAGCAGCAGGCAAGAGAACAGAAGGAGAGGGAAAAACAGTCTGAAATTAATCACTATGCATAAAACTCCGTTAGAGATTGATATGTCATTTTAAAACAATTACCAGCAATTTTAAAAGTGTGAGAGTGAAACGACAACTGCTTATATGGATGGGAACATGATTATTTTTCAGGTAGCCTTAGCCGGGAAATGCCTGCTTACGGGATATTAAAGGGTGTTTGTGAGTTTGGCTTTAAGGAACTTGCCAGTATAAGAAAAGGGGCTGTTGCTGATGTCTTCAGGAGTACCCTCAGCGATAAGGTATCCGCCGTTCTCTCCTCCTTCAGGCCCCAGATCTATGAGGTAGTCTGCAGACTTTACGACATCGAGATTATGCTCAATGACTATTACGGTGTTTCCCAGCTCGACGAGCATGTTGATAATATCGAGAAGCCTTTGAATATCAGAGAAGTGCAGGCCGGTGGTCGGCTCATCCAGTATGAAAAGGGTATTTCCAGTCGATTTCTTCCCGAGTTCACGGGAAAGCCTGATTCTCTGAGACTCACCGCCCGAGAGTGTCAGCGCGGATTGGCCGAGCTGCAGATAGCCCAGGCCTATATCTTCAAGCACCATAAGTTTTCTCCGGATTTGGGGGATATTTTCGAAGAAATTCAATGCCTCCGATATTGTCATGTCGAGAATTTCAGCGATGTTTTTCCCCTTGTATCTGATTTCAAGGGTTTCACTGTTGTATCTTCTCCCCTTGCAACTGTCGCAGAGGATATATACATCCGGCAAAAAATGCATTTCGACCTTAATTAAGCCGTTGCCGTGACAGGATTCACACCTTCCGCCGGAGAGATTAAAACTGAACCTGGACTGGGAATATCCCCTCAGTTTTGAATCCTGAAGAAGTGAAAAAAGCTCTCTGATCGAAGAGAAAAAGCCGGTATATGTCGCGGGATTCGACCTCGGCGTGCGGCCGATAGGTGCCTGATCAACACTGATAACACGGTCTATCAATTGCAAACCTTTAATGGCAGTATATTTTTGTCGCTGCGGATTGTCGGGTAAACGGGAGAGGCTTTTTCGGGCAGCTTCATAGAGTATGTCGAAAATGAGGGTGCTTTTCCCCGAACCCGATACACCGGTGACACAGGTAAACAACTTAAGAGGTATTTTTACATCAATATTTTTCAGGTTATGTTTGCTTGCGCCCTGTATGACAATAAAGTCCCTGGCCTTTCTTCTTTTCGCGGGGGGCGAAATGGCAAGGGACCTGCACAGATAGCGGCCTGTGAGGGAATGAACATTGTGTTTTATTTCTTCAGGGGTGCCCTCCGCGACAACCCATCCGCCATTCGTGCCGGCGCCGGGGCCCATATCAACGATATGGTCGGCCCAGTTGATCGTCTCTTCATCGTGTTCAACAACGATAATTGTGTTCCCTGCGTCCTTTATGCCGGAGAGACTTTTCAGGAGCTTCACGCAGTCTTTTGGATGAAGTCCTATGCTGGGCTCATCCATAACATAGAGCACCCCGGTTAAAGAGGAACCCATCTGGGTTGCAAGGCGAACTCTCTGTGATTCACCTCCCGAGAGCGTCAGTGAAGATCTGTCCAATGTAAGATAACCCAGTCCGACATGCAATAAAAAAGAGAGCCTGTCCTTCACTTCCTTCAGCACTCTCGAGGCGATTATGGTTTCCCTTTCTGTCAGCGAGATGTGTTCGAGGAAAGAAAAGACCTCCTGTACGGACATGCGGCAGAACTCACCTATATTCAACTCCTGGAACTTAACGTGTAAAGCCTCTCTTCTGAGTCTGAGGCCATTGCAGGCTCTGCAGGGCTGCTGTTCGACTATTTCTGTCGCATCTTCCTGTATGCCTTCATACCCAAGACCATTACAGACAGGGCAGGCCCCGTTCTGACTGTTAAAAGAAAAGAATCTCGGGTTTATTTCAGGGTAGCTTATACCGCAGTTAAGACACGCGGCAGTTGTTGAAAAGATGATATCCTTATTTTGATCGACAATATTGACGGCAAGCGTATCGGCATATTTGAAGGCAGTCTCAACCGCTTCTGCAAGCTGTCTTTCAATCCCATTTTTAATGATGAGTCTGTCTATGACGATTTCTATGGAATGCCGCTTCTTTTTCTCCAGTATTATATCCTGCGTGAGGTCTGCCATCTCATTGTCTATTCGGGCCCTGACGAATCCCTCGCTGCGCATTTCCTGAAGTTCTCTGCGGTAGTTTCCCTTTCGGTCCCTTACTATGGGAGCAAGAATCTGTATCCTTGTATTTTCAGGCAGTGCTCGTATCGCTCTCAGGATATTTTTCGATTCCTGTGTAGAGATTTCATGACCGCAGTTGTAACAGAACGCCTTTCCGAGCCGGGTATACAGAACGCGAAGGTAATCATAAATTTCCGTGACCGTCCCCAGCGTTGAGCGGGGGCTCCTGCTGACGGTCTTCTGGTCGATCGCAATTGAAGGAGAAAGCCCTTCTATTGAGTCGACGTCAGGCTTCTGCAACTGCTCCAGAAATTGCCTCGAATATGCGGACAGGCTTTCAACATAGCGACGCTGGCCTTCAGCATAGATCGTGTCTATCGCGAGAGACGACTTTCCGGATCCTGAAGGTCCTGTAATTACCGTAATTGCATCTCTGGGAATAGCAAGGTCGATATTTTTAAGATTGTGTTCCCGGGCGCCTTTGATCTGGATGAATTTCTGCATGGCTCAATATTTACTATAACTTAAAGAAAGCCGATAAGTTAACAGATGCGGGGAGTTAATCTATACAGGAATGTTCCCGTATTATGTAACTTTTAGGACAGGTGTAGTAATATATCTGTATTATTCCTCTAAAGTTTTCAGGTGTATGCGTTGGATCAAAAAGCGAAATGATGAAAAGGATTTATGAACTCGGCAATAGATAAAATATCGGTTTATTTACGGATGATCAAGTTTTCCCATTCGGTGTTCGCCCTCCCGTTTGCCTTTACCTCAGCGCTGATAGCTGCGCAGGGGATCCCTGAAATACGGCAGATTATATGGATAGTGGTTGCGATGGTGGGGGCACGTTCAGGGGCTATGGGGCTGAACAGGATTATCGACAGGAAAATCGACAGTGCCAATCCCCGTACGGCAGGACGTGAAATCCCGCGGGGTGATATCAGTGTTTTTGAAGCTGCTCTTCTGGTGATTGTTTCATTTATCTTTTTTGAACTCGCGGCGTATATGCTTAATCCGTTATGCCTGAAGCTTTCTCCTGTAGCGATCGCAGTTCTTGTCTTCTATTCTTATACAAAGCGCTTTACCTGGATGTCGCATTTCGTCCTGGGCCTTTCGATATCAGCGGCACCACTCGGCGCCTGGATAGCGGTGAAGGGAACCTTTGATTTCGGGATTGTTCCGCTCGTTGCAGCTGTAATTTTCTGGCTGGCAGGGTTTGACGTATTGTATGCGTTGCAGGATATTGAGTTTGACCGAAAATACGGGCTTTATTCGATTCCGAAAAGATTTGGCATCAGGAGATCGATTTATTTTTCCAGAATATTTCATGCCACAAGCTTTTTTTTGCTTGTTGCCAACGGCATGATATTCCAAATGGGTATCTTTTACTGGTCAGGCATGTTCGTCACGGCATGCCTTTTTCTTTATGAACATTCTCTGATCAAAGAAAACGATCTCAGGAAGCTCGATATCGCTTTTTTTAATATGAACGGGTATATCAGCGTGACCATTTTCATCTTCACCCTCATGGATTATATGGTATGAGGAAATATGTTTTTGCGATAACCGGAGCTACGGGGGCTGTTATCGGCATAAGGGTTTTGCGGGAGATCGTCAGGTCAGCAGAAGTTCACTTGCTTATATCTTCACAGGCTTTTTCCATTATACGTCATGAAACCGGCATGGACTGGGCGGGAGACACGGAAGAAGAGGTGGAGGATAAGATCAGGAAGACGTTCCAGTCGGAGAATATTCACTATTATCATGAAATGAACCTTTCTGCACCGGTGTCGAGCGGTTCTTTCAAAACGGACGGGATGTTTATCGTTCCCTGTACGATGAAAACCCTCTCCGGTGTTGCCAACGGATATACGGAAAATCTCACGCAGAGGGCTGCCGACG
>JAOUFP010000467.1 GCA_029858145.1 Nitrospirota bacterium
GATCCGCAGCCGCTGCCGGGCAACTTCATCCATGCCAAATCTCCTGAGGCTTGAAAGCATCTTCTGATACCTCCTGTAGCCTCGTATCCTGCCAAATATCGCGTATGCCCGTGCATAATGGTCCATTACTCCTTAACGCCGCATATGTATCTGAACTTTTCCAGTGCCAGGGAGGCGGGCTTATGTTTGTCCCGGGCCTGCCCCTTTGGTGTGCTGGCGACTTCCGGAGAGTCCGGTGTTCGACTGGCGCACCTTTCATGGAATACTTCACCTTCAATTCCCGCTTTAACACGCTGATTTTGCTTGACCCCTGAGTTCTTCCGCTTGACAAGGCTCTGCTAAAGCTGTTAACGTTGTATATTAAAAAAACTGCTGTACCCGGAATAAGAACTACATCAATGTAAGCCCCGGAATACACCCGGGGCTTTTTTGCATCCCCCCGAAAGCAGAAAAAAAAGGAGTTTTATGGAATTTCAGAGATTTGATTTTCACCCCCATGTCGCGGCCGGGGTCATGGCTGCCGGCTATACCACGCCGACGCCGATTCAGGCGCAGGCGATTCCGCCGGTACTTATCGGGCGTGACGTTATGGGATTGGCACAGACCGGCACCGGCAAGACCGCTGCCTTTGTACTCCCGATACTGAATCGTCTGATGCAGGGAGGACGCGGTTATGTCCGTGCCCTTGTCATCGCTCCCACACGGGAACTGGCAGAGCAGATACATGAGGCGATCAACAGCCTGGGACAGAAGACCCGCCTCAGAAGCGTGACCGTCTATGGCGGGGTAAGCATGAATCCCCAGATGGAGAAGCTGAAACGCGGAGCTGAGATCGTCGTGGCCTGCCCCGGACGGCTTCTTGACCACATCGGACAGCGAACAATAGACCTCAGCAGGCTCGAGGTGCTGGTCCTCGACGAGGCCGACCATATGTTCGATATGGGCTTTTTCCCTGACATCCGTCGCATCCTGAAGCAGCTCCCGCAGCAGCGGCAGACTCTGCTCTTTTCGGCCACCATGCCGAGAGAAATCCGCCATCTGGCGAACGACGTTCTGAGAGAGCCGGTTACACTTGATGTGGGCGCGACTGTCCCTGCGGTAACGGTGAGCCACGCGCTCTACCCTGTCGCCCAGCATTTGAAAACACCGCTGCTCATAGAGCTTTTGCGCAATACCGGCACCGGATCGGTACTGATATTCACCCGCACCAAGCACCGGGCCAAGCGGCTGGCGGAACAACTGTCAAAGACAGGTTACATGACTGCCTCTCTGCAGGGAAACCTCTCGCAGCAGCGGCGGCAGGCAGCGATGAACGGGTTTCGCAACGGCACGTTCCAGATTCTGGTTGCTACTGATATCGCCGCGCGCGGCATCGACGTGAGCCAGGTTTCACACGTTATCAACTATGATATCCCCAACACCACCGACGCCTATATTCACCGCATCGGCCGGACAGGCCGTGCGGCCCGGAGCGGCGATGCGTATACCCTGGTGGAAAATGACGACATGGATATGGTGCGCAGCATCGAACGGGTCCTCGGTGCCCCGATAGAGCGGCGTTCATTGGCGAATTTTGACTATACTGCAGCAGCACCCCGGAGGGAGACGGAGTTCAGCCGTCCGCCGCGTCACACTGCACCGGCGCGCAAGCCCGGCGTGGCCAAAACCACAGGCAGACAGGGGAGAAACTCCTTCAGGCCGAAGACCGCGAATACAAATAAAACCACGATGAGATTCAGGTAGAAAAAAGGGTTGGCCATGGCAGCGCTTATGGCCAACCCTTCCTGCCCAATACCTCTTAAGCAGAAACTTTCAACTGCGTGCGCAGCAGCTCTCCTGGCCGGTTCTGTAACGGGCTTGTTTTACCCGGAAAAAGAGGGTTCAGGCATGACAGTTATATACGCATGAAAACCTTTCATAATGCAGAATCGGGCTGCTTTTTGGACCAGCATATCTGTGTAAAAGCGTGAAAGGTTTTCAGCTGGCAGCTGTCTTGCAATGGTGCCGGGATGAACGCTTTTTTCCGCGCGCATGCCTGTCTTCTGGCCGGCCGGCTGATTTTCGGTTTAAAGACGGATTTCTTTTGAGCGGCTGTTTTTTTCGGCTTTCCAAGGGGATAAAAAAAGTTGAAATGCGTCCCATATGGTGTTATCTTATAGATTATTGCGAATTACGGAGGAACCTATGAATTTACAGGACGAAATAGCAAAGTTGGCGTATGAACTGTTTGAAAAGAGCGGATGCATTCCGTGCCGGGAACTCGAAAATTGGCTTGAGGCAGAAAGGATAGTGCTCATGCGGCACGCGAGCCAGGAAATTGAAGAACCGGATGAGATGATTTTCATGGAGGAGGATGAGGTTCCCGCAGTTTATGAAGAAGCGCAAGTTGCCGGGCGGGCCGAAAAAAGCAAACCCGCGAAAAAGGC
>JAOUFP010000468.1 GCA_029858145.1 Nitrospirota bacterium
TGAATATCATCCTACGCGACCCCACCCTGACCGCCCAGTAGCCGCTCACCAACACGGAGACAAGGTAGCCGAGGAAATTCGCGGTGCTGAGGAAACCCATCTGCGAATAGGTCAGATGCAGTGTCGAGGCCATGGAGGGTAGGAGCATGCCGAAGGCAAAACGCCCCAACCCCAGACACGCGAAGAGACAGAGCGTGCCGGTCCAGACGATCACCCAGCCGTAATGCAAGGGGGATTTACCGGTTTCCGGATTTGGCATAAGAGAAAATATACCATTGTTTCAGAGGAAAGCTAAAGAGACATGGCACTGTTACTTCAATCGGATCTTTACAGGAGAGCTGTCAGGATAATCCACTGCTCATGGAAAAACAACTTCTTCACCTTTTATGATTTCTAACAAGGGGCGGAGGCGAATTGAAGGCCGACGTTTTTATGTCCCTTCGAAGCGCCTCCCCCGGCTTGCCTGGAGCAAGACGCGTCTTCACTTCCACTGTGATGCACCGACTGCACGCGCCAGCGGCCCTGAAGCGGTTTCATTGGCCGGCAAAAAAGCGCAGCTGATCAGCCGGCCAATCTTCAGGAGATTTTGTAAAAAGAAGAAATTATCGGCAAAGCTTCACTGCGTGAACCGTCCCTATTTCAGCGCAATCAATTTTTCGCGTATTACCTTTAGTACTGCCTCTTCTTCCTTCAGTTCCTCTTTAAAGTCGTGTTTGCCGCCCGAAGCAATCTCACCCCTGAGTTCCGGGATATAGTCATTAAGTACCCCCAAAAGCATCTCCTGTTCCTTGGTCGTCAGTTCCAGGTTCATAGCCACACCCCCTTTTTGAATATACAATCTTGATTGACTTCCCCTAACCTAATCATATATCAAAAAATGCAGCGCCACAAGGTCTAATTCAAGATCTTAATCATCGTCCAAACCTGCTTTGGATCCCCGCAACGCGTCAGTACGGGAGCTCAGACTAAAAATCCAACCCGAGGTCTTTCCTCTTCCCCATTATATGGGCTATTATGAGGTCCGCTGCTTTTATTGGATCTGGTTCCACGGCAAAGCAGGCCCCGAAGACAGCCGTCAGTCCGGATGTCGCGAGTTTCGCGACATTTTCACTTCCGCCGATAGGCGGCATCACACCGAGGACAGTATAAATGCCGCTGGCCATTACATAAAAGGCGATGGCAACCGCCTTTTCCGAATACCACTCTGGGGCCGCTCCGGCGAGAGGCAGTTTGTCTATGTCCACACCAAGGGCATTAGACAGTGCACAGGCAATGACCGCAATTCGTGAATTATCGACACAGGAGCCGACATGCAGCGAAGGAGGTATGTTAAGAAGACTGCATATCTCTCTGAGTCCGGGACCGGCGAGTTCCTTTGCCTCAGGCACCTGCAACCCGGCCTTCCCTGCGGCCACGTTGGCGCAGCCCGTGGTGAGGACCAATATGTCATTCGCTAGCAGGCGTTTGATAAGCGCTACATGCCCATAATCCTGCCTGACTTTCGGGTTATTGCATCCGACGACACCCACTGCGCCTTTTATTTTGCCTGCCTTTATCGCGTCGATTAGAGGAGTCAGAGTTCCGCCGAGCGCTCCCACAATGGATTCTACTGAAAATCCGGTCATATTCCTGACCGGCGAGACAGGAATAGACACCCCGTCCCTGTTCCTGCGGGGATAGTTTTCGACCGATTCCTTTACCAGCCTGAACGCCTGTTCTTTCGCGTTCTCCGGGGTGAATTCAACATGTTCCACGAATGGGAACTTTGCCTTGTCAGAGGTGGAATACAGTTTTGTGTGATAACACTGCGCCACCTGCCCGAGTGACGGCATGATACACTGGTAATCCACGATGATTGATTCAACTGCCCCGGTGACGATCGTCAGTTCGGTCATAAGGTGGTTGCCGGCCATGGGAATTTTTTTGCGCATCATGAGTTCGTTGCCTGTACAGCAGAGTCCCGCGAGGTTAATGCCTTTCGCCCCCTTTGACTTCGCAAGATCAGTCATTGCCCTGTCTTCCACCGCCAGGCCGATCATCTCCGAAACGACCGGATTGTGGCCGTGCACCAGGATATTCACCTGGTCCTCTTTCAACACGCCAAGATTGACTTCGGAAAATCCGGGTTTCGGCGTTCCGAACAGGATATCGGACAGTTCGGTCCCGATCATCGAACCCCCGTAGCCGTCCGAAAGGCTGTTCCTGAATGCATGCAGGAGTATCGAGACGTAATTGTTGTCAACACCCATGTGTGTCCTGTGCATGGTCTCGGTGGTTTCCCTGTCTATCCCGCGCGGGACAACGCCTAATTTTTCCCAGAGCTCTAATCGTTGTTTCGGGACCCTGCCGATAAAGGTCGGTCTGCCCTTCTTCATCCCAAAATCTTACATCATTGCTTCCGCGAGTTTTAAAGCGATCTCCT
>JAOUFP010000069.1 GCA_029858145.1 Nitrospirota bacterium
CAGGCAACTGCCGCATCTCTTTCAGCTGCGCGGGAGGCTTCAACTCCCGCTGCTGCTCGATCCTTTCTTCCTCCCGGCTGCGCTGCCTTTCCCTCTCCACGGCAGGCTGCTGCGCATCCCGGCTCCTTTTCCTGATCTCGGGCTGAGGCACGACCGGCTTCTGTGGCTGCTCCGTTTTCCTTTCCTCAGGCAACTGCCGCATCTCTTTCGGTTTTGGGGGCATAGCTTTTTCGGGCTGTTCAGTTTCAAGTTGCCGCTTGCGTCCGACAGGCGTCGTCTCCGGTTCTTCGGTCCTGACGCCGGTTCCCTTTTTAGGGACTTCCATCCTTCTGACCGGCATCGTCCCCGGTGTTGCCTGTGGCGCAAAAACCGACCTGTTCGGCTCTCTGACAAACCGGCGTTTTTCCTTTAATACCTTCACCTCTGTCTCCCTGACTCTCCTGGGAGGTTCCTTCGCTTTTGGAATCTCCCTTATGACCGGTATCCTGGTAGCCCTTTCAGGTGCGATCCTGGGCCTGCCGACGTTTATTCTCTCCTTCAGAAAAGGGTTTTCCCTGACCTTGATGTCCTCACGCTTGCCCCTCAGGAACGTATCGTGAGGAACCACGGTTACCGCGTTATTCACATGGACGTTCCGGTAGACTTTCTTTACCACAACCTTATTGATATTCACATGTGTGATATTGACGCTGTGAGGGCCGTAATGACCGTACCCGTAATACGTCTCTCTCGGCGCGAGAGGCACCCACGCAACATACGTCGGCGTATACACCCAGCCCACATATCCGGGCCCCCAGTAAACGGCACCCCTGGGAGGCGGCACCCAGCACCATCCGAAAGAGGTGACAAATGTCCATCGTCCATAGTGATACGGGGCCCAGCCCCACGGCTCATGTGCTATCCATACGTAATCTCCGCCTATCCACACCCACCTGCCGTGGCGGTAGGGAGCCCAGCCGGCCGAGATATACACTGTGGGTGTCCAGACATACCCGTATGCGCCCGTGTATATCCATCGTCCGTTGTTGTCAAAATCACTCGCGTACCCCTCCAGTTCGTCCGGGAGGTACTGTGAACTGTAGCCCCTTTCCTCATATCTTTTGTCTCTGTCCCTGTTCCATTCTTCCCATTCATCCGGGCTTCCAAGCGGCGAAAGGTCGGCGTAATCATCTCCGAGAGAGAGCATCCTGCCCGCGCCAACCCTCGTTTTGCCGCTTCTGCTCTCCGCGTACAAGGCGCCCCTGAACACGGAAACATCCGTATCGCCGTTTTGTGCCACCGCGACATTAAATCTGGCCGCGTCATACACCCTTACCGACGCGACCGGGCTATCCATCTGGATAATGTTGTCCCTTCCCCCGCTGAAGTTCACATACGCCTGTCCGAGGCTCAGGTAAAACTGAAGAGAACCCTGTTCAGCGGTTAGGATCTCGAGGGCGGATTCTTCATCAAGCCTGACAGCAGTTCCGTTTCGTGCCTGGATCTCTGCGCGTGATCCTTCGGGCACCCATATGCGGTCACCGCCCCTGAGCGGCATGTTGACCGCGGCAGGAACCCAATCAGTGGTATCCTCCGTTATTAGCTGTACATCGCCGTCCACAAGACTTATCCGCAGTTCGCCAAGGTCCTCAGCCATCGCATATGACGGCAGAAACATAAAAATAAAGAGTATGAATGCTTTTGTTATTTCCCCTGCTTTCATTTTTTCCTCCGGTTCAGTGCCTTATGCTTATTAAACATCAGATCATGCTGATATGTTACAACTTTTTTTCTCACCGCCGTCGTCCTTTTTGAGATTATTTAACCAGCAGTTTGTGAAGGGACTGTGAACTTTTTCTTCGACCGCCGTCATTTCATAATTCTTCACAATTGCCGGGCGTTTCAGGGAAAATGAAGCGGTTCCCGGGCAAGCTTTTTATTCCGGAAACGGAATTTCAGCGTCCATGTTCCTGAACTGTTTATAAAGGAGGTATCCTCCCCAGGCAAATGCGGCGATCATCAACAGGGTCCCGATGCCATGCGCGGTCTTCGCGAGCGCATGATCGTACTGAAGCAGGCCGGATTCACGGAGAAGGTATTCCCAGTCATGGTAATCATCCACGTCGCGTCCGGTAACGCCTCCCAAAAGTATCATCCTGAGTTCCCTCGCGTCATTGATATAGGGCGCGAGGTCCATCATGCTTTCTCCCGTCCACCAGAGGGATACTGATGCGCCGAACGTGTCCCGGGTCTTCAGAAGAAAGGTGAGAAGGCAGATCATCGGGACAAGAAGCTGCATAAGGCTTCCGCCCAGTACTCCCATGAACCGGCCGAAAGGGCTGAAGATCAGGTGGCCGGCTTCATGAAAGGGAAGATTGATAAGATGCATGAAACTCTCTCCCGCGTAATTGCCCTCTATGGAGGAGAAGATGAACTTCAGTCCCCATCCGAAGATGAAGACGAAGAGCAGGACTCTGCCGGCAAAAGGAAAAAGGTGCACTTCGGGTTTGACGTAAAGAAAAAGCTCCCTGAAAAATGATTGCCACGGGGCTCTTCGCGTTTCCCCGGCGGTCGGAGCTTCAGGAGAAGCCGCAGTTGAAGCCGGGCCGGCCTGATGCTTCTGTTTCAATTCATACTTGGAAAAAATGATGCCGCATCTCGGACATTCGGCTTCCGCAACAGGCTGCTCAAACCCGCACTTGGGACATTTCATTCTTCACCCTTGTCTTTCATCGGAATGAAGCGTACCACCTGAATATCCCTGTTTTGAACATGCACCTCATCATTTTACCATAGTGGAGAAAAGACTATCGGGAAGAAAACAAAAAACCCTGCGGCATAACCGCAGGGCCTGTTAAATCCGATGTTGTCTATCCAGGGATATTCCCTGTATCTTAAAATTTTACCTGCGGGGTTTTTTCTTCTCCCTGGGGGATCTCATAGTATTCCGCGGCAGAGACGCCCGCGATCGAGGCAAAAAATCTGCCGAAGAAGGTCCTTCTGTAGGTATTGAGCGACTGCACCGCTTCATTGTACCTTTGCCTCTCGACCGCTATTCTGTTCTCCGTGCCTTCCAGGCTGTCCTGGAGTTTATTGAAGTTCTCGTTTGCCTTGAGCTGCGGATATGTCTCCCTCAGGACGAGAAGCCTTGAAAGGACCCCCTCAAGCTGGTTCGAGGCCTGAATCTTTCCCTTTACGTCCTTTGCCTGAAAATATTTTGTCCTCGCCTCGGCGATATTCTCGAATATCTCCTTTTCATGCTTGGCGTATCCCTTAACCGTCTCCACGAGATTCGGTATCAGGTCATATCTCCTCTTCAACTGGTTTTCGACCTGCGCCCATTTGCCCTTCACATTCTCATCCATGGAAACGACATTGTCATATCCTGTCCTGACCCAGCCGAACAGCCCAAGACCGATCACTGCCAGAACAGCTGCTGCAATCAATGCTATCTTCAACCCTTTTCCCATTAAAAACCTCCCTTAAACAGAATATTTAAATGCATGGTTATACTTCTTTCCCTTTTCCAATGCTGAATATATTTTTACCATATAAACTACCAGCCCCCGGATGCGCCGCCGCCGCCGAAACCGCCTCCGCCTCCGCCAAAGCCGCCGCCTCCGCCAAAGCCTCCGCCTCCGCCAAAGCCGCCGCCATCGCCCCATCCCCTTCTTCCGCCGCCCATTGAAGAAGCGAACAGCAGCAATAAAAACAGACGAGGATTGGTTATGAATAAAATTATGGCTCCAATAAATAACAGCAGGGTAAAGATCATCCCGACAATGCCGCCGCCCTTTCTTGTCTTGCCTGCATATACATCCCTGGTGAACTTCGGCATGCCTGTTATATCGACTCCTTCGCTTGCGGCTATTTCGTTTGCTGTGGCAAGGGTCGCGGCGAAAATTCCTGAAGAGTAGTCACCTTTCTGGAAATAAGGAACGAGGTACTGACGGCCTATCGTCCCGACAAGGCTGTCAGGAAGCACCCCTTCAAGCCCGTAACCGATCTCGAAGCGATATTTTCTGTCTTCGTAGGCAACAACAAGCAATACCCCGTTGTCCTTCCCTTTCTGTCCCAGTTTCCACCGGTCATGCGCGGTGGTCAGGGAAAATTCCTCGAGCGATGCCCCTTCGAGTGACTGAACCGTCAGAACGACCACCTGCGCGGTTGTCTTCTGTTCCAGTTCCTTAAGGTACCCGTTTAAATTACTCTCGACCCCGTCATCGACGATGCCGGCCAGATCCACCACATAGGCGGATGGCATCTGCGGCACCGGCGGCACAACGGCAAAAGTCGCCGATGCAAAAACAAAAAAGAAGGCGATTACAATGCAGAGAGACTTATACCTGAACTTCATCAATAATTTTCCCTATCTTCTCTGTGGCAGAATAGTATTCCTCAAAAACAGTGACGAGTTCATCTTTGCCGGGTTTGATTTTCCCCTTCTTTATATCGATAATCTTGCTGAATATGCCGCCATTCACGCCGGTAGCAGCGGAAAGGGCGGTGATAACATCATATTTCCCGACAGGCCGCTCCTTTCCCATAAGATAGATGATCCCTCTGAAAAGCGGCATATAGCCTGAAATTGAACTCACAAAACGTTCGGTAAGAATGTGCTTGTCACCCATGGAGGATACATAGCCCTGCCTGAGACCGATCAGTTTGGTTTTTATCTCCCTTTCGCATTGATGCCGCAGGTCTGAAGTCTTTATTGCAATATCTTTGAGAATATCCTCACCAAAGACTGTTTCATGGATGAGCTGAAAGTCCAGAAATTCGATGGGAAACACATCGAGTGAACCGGAAATATATTCCGGCGTCATGATAAGCGGCGCGGCCAGACCCTTTTTCCGGTATTTCTTCCCCAGCGGCGCGACGAATTCCACAAACTTCAGATCCATCGCCTTCAATACAACGATACTGTTTATGTCCGAGGTCTTCTCATTAAAATCCTGCGTCAGTGAACTGCCGACAATATGGATCGAATGTATATTATCAGGATATCCGCTGAGCAACTCCTGAAGAAAAGGTTTTACCCTTTCGGAAACGACAGGTGAAAGTCTCTCCAGCTTTATAGCAGCCATTTCTTACCTCCATTCTTAATTTGCAAGGCACCGGTGGCCGGCAGCCATCCGGATCTGCCGCACCGCAGAAGCTCATGGAAACCACCTCACGCCGTGTATCGTGAACCCCTGAAAAGAATTGTCCCTGCCAGGTTAAATTAATAATTGTTTATCACAGAAACAACGAAGTACGACTATTACTGATTGTAATGAATGAAAATTTCAGTTTATTTTATGAACAGAAGAAACTATAACTATCCTATTATAGTTATTATAAGCGCCGAAGTAAAATTGCGGACCACTTACCGCAAGCGCCGGCACTCTGCAGAAAAGATGACACCGCCCGGCAAAGTGCGCTGCGATAGCGCCCCGTGTTGAACTGAGCGGTTCGTACGCAGGGACCTCTGCCCGGGAAGGAAGACGGCTCCGGGACGAAGCCGATCGTTCATGGCCGAACCGTTTTGTATCTCATCACCGGAGGCATTCTCTTTTTTTATTCTTCGCTTTCCTCCTCCGGGAAAAACGATGAGTGCGCGCTTATTTCTTTCTTTGTTGAACTCGTCATTTCATGCTTTTCCTGACACTCGATGCACCGCAAGGCAAACGGCATGACATTCAATCTTCCAACCGGAATGTCCTCTTCGCAATCTTCACAGATTCCATAATCGCCGTCATCAATTTTGCGAAGAGCTTCTTCTATGGCCTTTAACTTGAACCGCTGACGGGTCAGGTTTGCAGCCTGCAAGGAGTCCCTTATTGCGACATCCGCCAAATCACCGTCATCAGAAACTCCGTTGTATTTCCCGCCTGCATCCAGGATTTGAACGATTTCCGCCTTTGATTCCCTGATAAGATTCAGCCGCATGCCTATCAGTTTCTTTCGTACTGCTTCGAACTTATTTTCTTCATTTTTCAAGTTTTACCCCTTACATACCGCTTCATGAGGATTGTATCTTTGTGAGATCTGCAGTTGTTTCAGATATTCAGCTACACCTGCTCCAAGCTGACCGATAGATCCCGGTTCTTTCGCTGTTTTCCCAGTAAATAATACATGTTTAATGCCTGTCGAATGAAAGGTTCACCAACAACTACCGGATTATGCAGCCGATGAGAAAAAAAATAAGCATTCATATATGAATGCCCCAGTTTCCCCTGTAGTATATCACAGATGCGGAGTGCGTAAGCAATCTGCTTAAGCAGCCGGCTTCCAAATTTCAGGGGTCATGCTTCCCATTGTCCCGTATTCAATCAGTGTTGGCGTGACGATCACTACGCAATAATCAGGATCGTCCGGGCCGGAAAAGAAATCTGTCAGTGCGTCAAACCAGAAGTCATGACGCTCGGCTTTGTCCGTCGAAATTTTGGCAGTTCCCTGCACCTGCACCCAATGACTTGCCGTCTCGATATCCGTAACTCCCAGCGACAGGTGCACATTCGGGTTTTTCCTTATCTGGCCGACCTTTCTGGTCTCTTTGTGAGTGCAGAAACGGAATACCAGTTTATTGTCGGCTTTTCCGACGACATAGCGGACCCAGGGCTTTCCATCCTCCGTAATGGTCGAGAAATTCATGAGCTGCAACTCTTTTGACAGAGCAAAAATTCTTTGCTGTAAATCATTCATGCCATTCCCCTTTTGCTATGATTCTGCCGAGCATCGCCTGCACTCTCCTCTTGTCCAAAGCATATCAGTCGCAAGTGGAATGCGCCATCCATGCGTACACTCATCCGCGCTTTTTTCCAAGGTAGAGCCATGCGTTGATCCCGCAGAGGAAAATGGTGAAAAGAAAAATAATGCTGCCGGAGAGCTCTATATACACAATCTTTTCCACATAGTGGATGATAAACGAGCCGGTATAGGAGAGGGCCGGATCGTGCCTCTCCCTGAGCCAGACCTCAAGGTGTGTGAACGGACAATACCAGGCAAAGACATTGAGAATGACGGCAAAGGCAAGTCCGGCGATATGGACAATCTTTACAGCCCTGTATCTGGTTCCCCAAAACGCCCCGAAGATTAAAAAGAGTATCCAGAAGAAATGGACAATGACAACGATGTCGGCGAGTATCTTGTAAATCATGTGGTGACCGCCTGATGTATGCCCCATTATAGCAGGTATTATATACGCGATGATGAAAAGGCCCTTGGTAAACCCGGCGTTGTTCTAAACTCGATATTTCTCCAGAAACTGCTGCGGCGTTACTGTCCTGATGCCCATGTGTTCCTTTATGTCAACGACTTCCCGGTCGCCTGTTATGACGACATGCGCCTTCAATGCCACGGCACATTCAATGAACTTATCATCAGCAGGATCATTTGCTTATCAGACGTCGCCTCCAACCGCTTCGTTGGCTGATGCCACCCCCAGCCACTCAAGGGCCTCCTTCAAATCGGTCGTTGTAATGACATTTCCTCCCCGGTTGACTGCAACGTTCTCGCCAAACTTATCCGGCATCATCTGTTTTTCAGAAAGGAGAAACGCCGTACGCGTGCCCCGAGTCTGTGTCTCGCCCACATATGCGGCGATTTCGAAACGTTCTATGACGGGGGCGGATTCAAATTGCAGCATACCGGTGATGTCGACAAGCGTCCGTTTCTTGTCATGCTTCCGTCCGGCCTGATCGATTTCATCAAACAATTCCTTGGCCCTTTGCACTTCGAAAAGCCCGAAAACTTTGATAAACAGGTAATCATCCCTCTGCTCAATACTAATCTTGAGTGTTATGTCTCCCCTCCTTCAGGTACAACGCAGTTCAGAAGAGCTGCGTCTTTTTGCCGTGTCCACCATAGACAACTTCTTTAGCCTCACCGTCTCTAAAGCTGCACCGAAGCCGACCTGCTCATTAATCAGCCGGCGGGCTTCAGTTGCATGAAAAATAACCCGATTGACTCCCTTTCCATGGCGTTATTATGTATTTTCCAAAATTATTTTTCTACACTTTTTTCTGCACCGAGCAATTCCCGACAGGGCTTCCGACATTTCATAAGCGCAGCTGCCCCTCGAACTTTCCCGTCAGACCGCCCGCAGATGTCGCCGTCCGGAAAAGATGAAGCAGCCCCGGCAAGGATAATTTATGCACTGGTGATAGCGTATCTGTCAGCGTTAAAAACCTTTTTTTTCAGAAGGTTTGCCCGCTATAACCGGAGGACACGCTTAACGAAATTAAAAATAATAAATAAGAGTATAACCTGAAATTCAAGTTGACAATTTATTTTATGCTTTATAAAGTACAATTCTAATTAAAGAGATCCGTGCTTCACGGGAAGATGCGGACGCGACAACAAAGCAGTCTTTTTGCGGGCATCCTTAGCACACTATAATGTGAATCACCAAAGATATATGAAAGGGACCGTAATATGACACAATCCAGATTTTTTCAGGTTTCTCTTTTTCTGCCTGTTGCCGTATGGGGTTTTGCCTTGATCATTTTCTCCCTTGTGCTCAGCCATGACAATACCGTGATCTGGCAAAATCTGTACAACGGACACCATATATTTGTCCCCTATCTCATTTTTGCCGCTGTGATATGGAAACTGGCGACCAATAAACCTTATGGCATGTTGATGTTTATGGCGTTTATAGTGCCGCTTCTATGGGGCTTCTTTTTTACTCTTTGGTATGTAGTGGTGACCTATATTCAGGACGGGAGCATTGAGGACTGGTTTGTCCTTTCGATTATGGTTTTTTGGGCGACCTTTGTAGGGTTTCTTTTTGAGATCATTCCTTTTTGGGTCCTCAGCAAATTTAAAACCAGATTCAAAGCTGTCGAAGAGCAAAATAATGCACTGTCAGCTCAGTGAAGTTTTCCCTGTCTTTTTGCATAGAGCGCTTCAAGACAAGTCAATGATATTATCGGGTGGGCTGTTTTGTTCCATTACCCATGGCGGCACCAGCGGACTGTCTGAAAAGATCGCCTCTGTTAATCTCAGAAGCCATTCGTATTCAGACCGGTGGTTGGGGTGCGCGGCGGCGAGTTGGCGGACGCGGTCCTGCGCAGCATGTCCCCAGTAGATATTCAGCGGGTTTACAATAGTAAGCCCATCAAAATACAAGACACCCCGCTGGATGTTTCTCAGACGCACATCCCACCACTGAGGCGGAATCCTGATGTCTTCACACAGTGCAACGCACGGCCATCCCGCGCCTTTTTTACGCGCTGCAGCCTTTGTCAGTGCTTCCGATACAACATAGAGGTTGTCGCCTTCAGATACTTCAATATGCCGTCCGCTGCCGACACCGCCTCTGATCAGATAATCGCCCTTTAAAGTGACCACATGAAGAGTCACAAGCGCGCCGATAAGTTGACCAAGATTTTTGGACGTCAGCGCTATCGCATCAGAATATATTCGGACAGTCACCTCAGGGCTGAATTCACGATGCCATCTCCAGTTGTTGAGGATTTCGCGGCATTTTTGAAACGCGGCGTCAAAATCATCTGCCACCTTCGCCCCAAAGCCCGGGACATCTGCAAAAGCAGCATAACGCACTTCCGCCGACGCATGCTCGAAGGGGTCTCGTTGTTCGGGTTTATCGTCTGTCATATTTCGTTATTATATCAGCACCACCGGCTGCGTCACCAGTGGGAGGGTAAGGCGTTGCATTGTTGTATTCGCCTGTCAATAACTAAAATACCCCTATGCTCAGCCTGATCCCGCCACGTGGAACGAGACGCGGCACCAGCCGCTTTACAGGATGATCACGGCAAATCGCGGAGCGCAGACGGCAAATGCCGAAGCAAAGCTCTCTGTGATTTGATATAATGACAAAAAGTCCGATGGAACTGCGAATCTCAATACAGGTTCTTCTTTGCCGGGTGATCCTCGCGTGCGTCCTTGTCACAGGCACCGTCAACGTTGCCGTTGCTTCACACACCGATGACCAGTTTATCGCCGGATACGCCACGGCAGTTTTGGAACGGGAATTTCATATCTCCGGGGCCACGGTGCGCGTCGAGG
>JAOUFP010000108.1 GCA_029858145.1 Nitrospirota bacterium
AGAGGTGCAGATGAATTCTCAAAGTGAAAAGCTTCCGCTTTTGGCTGTAGTCGTGCCTTGCTACAACGAAGAACCGGTTATTAAAAATACTGCCGGACGTTTGCTGGAGGTTTTGGACGACCTGAAGTCAAAGTCATTCATCCATCCCTCCAGTTTCCTTTATTTTGTTGATGATGGAAGCAAGGACGGGACGTGGGAAATCATTGCGAGTCTCCATAGAGCAGAAAACAGCATCAAAGGCCTCAAGTTGTCTAGGAATGCCGGGCACCAGAATGCCGTGCTCGCCGGGCTGTTAAACGTGAAAAACCGCGTGGACTGCGTGGTGACGCTCGACGCGGACCTCCAGGACGACATCTCCGTGATAAAGACCATGGTAGAGGACTTCCTTGCAGGAAAGGAGATCATCTACGGGGTGCGAAAAGAGAGAAAAAGCGATACGATTCTGAAAAAGATCACCGCTCTGTTCTTTTACCGGTTCATGCGGTTCATGGGGGCTGATATTGTTTTCAACCATGCGGACTTCCGGTTGTGCAGCAAAAGAGTGCTCGATGAGCTTGCCGATTTCCGTGAAGTGAACCTTTTTTTGAGAGGGATATTCCCGCTTTTGGGTTTTGAGTCCTCAATAGTCTATTATGACCGAAGCGAACGACTGGCGGGAAAGAGCAAGTATCCTTTTCGCAAGATGCTGTCTTTTGCTTTCGAAGGGATCACTTCTTTCAGCGTTGCGCCGATGCGGTTTGTTTCGGTTGTCGGCTTTCTTGTTTTCGTTGCGAGCCTCCTGCTGAGCGTTTGGGCGCTCGTCAGCGCCTTGACCGGAAAGGTTATTCCTGGATGGGCCTCCACAGTGATTCCGATTTACTTTATCGGCGGCGTTCAGTTGCTGAGCATCGGTCTCATCGGGGAATACATCGGGAAGATATATAAGGAAGTAAAAGCGCGCCCGCGGTTCATAAAAGAAAAAGAGCTCTTTTGACATGAAGAAGGTGGATTTCGATGACTATCAGAAAACGTATAATGAGCTGTTGCGAAACCAGGTCAGGTTTTTCGACAAGAACGATGCTTATTTCGCGGAATACAAGGTTAAGATCCTCAAGAAACTGGCAAGGAAGAGGCCGCAGAGGATCCTTGAATACGGTTGCGGCGTTGGCAGGAACCTGGGCTTTCTGAGGAAGCACTTTCCGGGTTCAGAAATATACGGCTGCGATATTTCCGGGAAAAGCCTGGAATCAGCGGCTAAGGAGCACACGGGAACTCGCCTGTTTGCGCTCGGAAAGGACGACATCACAAAAAAGTTCGACCTCATATTTGTGGCAAACGTGATGCACCATATCGCTCCGGAACTCAGACTGACTGCTTTGCGCGATATTGACCGCATGCTCGAAGAAAACGGCTCCCTGTTTATTTTCGAACATAATCCTTATAATCCGGTAACCCGCCATCTGGTGAATACGTGCCCCTTCGATGAAGATGCGGTACTGGTAAAACCGGCAGAGCTGAAAAGTCTCCTGTCAGCCGCAGGGATGCATGTGAAGCTTGTTCACTACACGCTTTTTTTCCCTGTTTTCCTCAAGTGGCTGCGGTTCCTGGAAGCCTTCCTCGTCAAAGTGCCGATGGGAGGACAATATTTCGTTTATGCGCGAAAGAAAGGGGCGGCGTCTTGAGCCAGCTTATTAGCCTGACGAAAGGAATCGAATGATGAATATAATGCCATCCCGATATCAACAGCTTGCTGATGCTGTTGAAGGATATACGCAGACGGGGGTTTCTCTTGTCGGATCTCGAAAGGGAAGCCTCTATCCCGCTGGATTCTCCGACGACATGGGTATATATTATTTTATTCCCAAGCTCGCCGTATTCTTCGGTATTCCTTTGGATCATGCGATCAACCTCTTCTTTGCCGGTACGGCGCTCATAGCACTTATCACCTGCCTGGCAGGCCTGTTCCTGCTCTACAAGCAGGTGAATCAAAGGATCACGGCCCTCGTGATTCTCTCGGCGGCATCCTGCATAGCCTTGAGGAACGGTGACGTATACATAATTCCTTTTTTCTTTTCTCTCGCTGCCTTATCTTGGGTGCTTTACGCAGCAGGCAAACAGGAACCGGGCAAATCTGCATACCTGGTTTTTCCCATAATCGCATTCCTCTTGCCGATCGCGAATACCGTCCGCAGTCATTCCGGGACCGGCATTCTGGTCTTTATTATCACGCTCTTCCTTGCTGCAAAAGGCAAGACCGGCAAGAAAGCGATCATCGTTCTGGCGATGCTCATCGCCGGCTTGGGGCCAACTCTGTTTTTCAATCACGTCGTCCATGTGAGGAACGAATACTTGAAACAACGGGCACCGATGTCGCCGGTCTCGGATGGTGAACATCCCTTCTGGCATTCCGTCTATATCGGGCTGGGATTCATCGACAATCCTTATGTCGAAAAATACCTGGATGAAGTTGCCATAGAAAAGGTGAGATCTGTAAACCCGAAGGCGCGTTTTCTGTCACCGGAATATTCCGAAATTCTCAGGCAAGAAACCGTAAAAATTGTCCGCGAACATCCGCAGTTCGTATTCATGAATCTCGCTGCAAAGGCGGGCGTTATTGCACTCTATTTTATCCTCTTTATGAACGTTGGGCTGGCTGCCGCCTGTGCCTGGAGAAAACCATGGCCGATCGATCTCGCGTTTTGGGCCGGGTTGTCTGTGAACAGTCTCTTCGGCCTGCTTGTCGTACCTTATCCGAATTATCTTCTTGGATTTATTGCCTTTGCAAGTTTGTATTGCCTTGTCAGCATCAATCATGGACTGGCGGGCATAACTGTTCGGGCCTTCACAAAGAAGTTGTTTCTTGGTAGACGACATATATGTGCGGAATAGTCGGAACGCTCGTTTATGAAGGCAATAACTTTACGGTGACTGAACCGCATCTCACCCGCATGCGTGATACGATGACGCACCGCGGGCCTGACGGAGAGGGACTCTGGATTTCTCCGGACAAAAAGGTCGGGTTGGGGCACCGGAGGCTTTCGATCATAGACCTCTCAGAGGCGGCCAACCAGCCGATGTGCAATGAAGACGGCACCCTCTGGATAGTCTTTAACGGCGAGATTTACAACCATGCCGGAATACGGGCAGAACTGGAGCGGACCGGCGGGCACAGATGGAAGACCGACCATTCAGACACCGAGGTCATCCTTCACGCTTTTGAACAGTGGGGGATAGAATGCCTGCACAGGTTCAGGGGCATGTTCGCCTTCGGACTGTGGGATAGTAAAAAGCGCGAGTTATGGCTTGTCCGCGACCGCATCGGGATAAAGCCCCTCTACTATTCTATCCACAACGGACGTATCACCTTTGCTTCCGAGATCAAGGCGCTCCTTCAGGACCCTGGCCAGGGGCGTGCTGTCAACGAAGAGGCTTTCTATCATTATCTTTCATTTCTGACAACTCCTGCGCCGACGACATTATTCGAGGGCATAAACAAGCTTCCCTGCGGAACCTGGCTGAGGGTGAGCGAAAACGGACAGATACAGGAGCAGAAATACTGGGACGTATGGGACCATACAAAACCTTTGACAGGTGTTTCAGAGGATGATATCGCAGCGATGCTCATTTCAGAATTGCGCGCCGCGGTGACGCTCCGCAAGGTGAGTGATGTGCCGGTCGGTGTTTTTCTATCAGGCGGGATCGATTCGAGCACGAACGCGGCGCTCTTTTCCGAGGGCGAGGGAGGACCGGTCAGGACCTTCTCCATCGGCTACGAGGGCAACTATCAGAGTTATCAGAATGAACTTCACTATGCCCGGCGGATGGCTGAGGAGGTGAATGCGGAATACCACGAACGTCTGCTTACCATCGATGATTTGATCGACTTTCTGCCGAAGATGGTCCATCTTCAGGACGAACCCATCGCCGATCCGGTCTGTGTGCCGGTGTACTATGTCTCAAAGCTCGCCCGGGACAATGGCGTGATCGTCTGCCAGGTGGGTGAAGGTGCAGATGAGCTGTTCTGTGGATACCCCGGATGGAAGACTGCGCTGAATCTTCAGAGATACGATGATCTGCCGGTGCCGCGGGCATTCAAGAAACTCGGCCTTGCGGGACTGAGACTCATGGGGAAAGACCGGAATATCTACTATGAATGGCTCAGGCGAGGGGCATCTGGCCTGCCAGTCTTCTGGGGAGGCGCAGAGGCTTTTACCGAGGCGCAGAAAAGGCGGCTGCTCTCGCCGAGACTTCGGGGCAAATTCTTAAATCTCACGTCATGGGAAGCCATCAAGCCTATCTACAAGCGCTTCGAGGAAAAGGCTTGGGAAAAATCGCATCTCAACTGGATGACCTATATCGACCTCAATATGCGGCTGCCGGAACTTCTCCTGATGCGCGTGGATAAGATGAGCATGGGGGTCAGCCTTGAAGGACGAGTCCCTTTTCTTGACCACAAGTTCGTGGAACTGGCCATGAGCATACCCGAGGCCGTGAAGACGAAGAACGGGACGCTCAAATACATATTGAAGAAATCGGTGCGGGGACTCATCCCCGAAGAGCTGATCGACCGGCCCAAGCAGGGCTTCGGCGTGCCCGTATACGAGTGGTTCTTCGACAAACTGGGCGAGAAGACCCGGACGGAGCTCGAGGAGTTCTGCGGAAAGACGGACTTCCTTGATCGTGCGGCGGTCATGAGACTTATCGACGAGGGAAACGGTCCGCAGGTGTGGTATCTGCTGAATTTTGCGTTGTGGTGGAAGGAATACATTCAGTGAACTTTATTCATGAATGCATGTATAAATACAGGGGCTCTATGAGGGCTGCAGGTAAAAATCTGATACATTCTCTGATCAAATCTGACTTTGTACAGAAAGTAGCAGAGACCTTTGCGACGCGGATTCTCATGATCGGGCTCGGTTTGGTCACTTCGGTTATGGTTGCCAGAATACTTGGTCCTGAAGGTCGGGGGCTTTATGCTGTCGCTGTTGCTGTCGGGGCTATCGGTGTTCAGTTCGGCAATCTGGGGCTGCATGCTTCAAATACCTATTATGTAGCCAGGGATCGGAGCCTGCTCCCTGCTCTCATCGGCAATACCGTTACAGTCAGCTTTGTGCTTGGCGGTGCCGGCGGCCTTCTGGCATGGATTGTTTTTTCTCTCCGGCCGGAGCTTGCGCCGGTGCTTGGCCTGTTGCTGGCGCTCTCCTTGCTATGGATACCGTTCGGCCTTGCCTATCTCCTGCTGCAAAATCTGCTGCTTGGCATACACGAGGTGCGGGCGTTCAACAAGATCGAACTTGCCAATCAGATAACAGCGGTCATTCTCATCGGGCTTGTTATTCTCGGGGGGGCCGTCCGTGTCGAAACGGTTTTCGGCGCAGGTTTTGTGGGGCTTGCTGCGGGATTTTCTCTCGCGCTGTGGGGGCTGAAGAAGCACGCCAAGGATTTCCCTTTGCCTTCCTTGTCCCTGTTTAAAGACAATATCGGGTATGGGATCAAGGCGTATCTCTCGGCCTTTTTTGCGTTCATGGTGTTGCGCATTGATCTGCTGATGGTCAAATATATGCTCGGTGCGGAGCAGGCCGGGTTTTATTCAATTGCCGTGACGATGGCGGACATGATTTCTATGATGCCGGTTGTTGTGGGCACTATTCTTTTTCCGAAGCTATCTGCAATGGATAGTATTTCGAAAAAATGGCTTATCACAAAAAGAGTCACAATAATACTATCTATTATTCTAATGGGCTCATGTGGTCTGGCTGTTTTGATTGCCATGCCAATCATCCGTGTTCTTTTTGGCACGTCTTTTCTTCCCGCAGTACCTGCTTTTGTATGGTTGATGCCGGGAATGTTTTTTTTGGGGATCGAAGTTATTATTGTGCAGTTTTTGAATAGTATCGGATTCCCCAGGATAGTCGTTCTAATATGGGCTTTTGTCTGTCTTTTAAATGTTATGTTAAATCTATGGGCGATCCCTCGATTTGGCATAGTGGGTGCTTCTGCAGTTTCAACCGTTTCATATTGCAGTGTTTTTTTTCTTATCGCGGTCACTATTTATCGAGCAAGGCGCAGATATGAATAATTTCCCTCAAGAAAATCTCTATGGCCACACAAAAAAGCTCCGTTTTATAATTGAGCAAATCGATGGGTATATGCTGCAGCATAATCGTCCCATTACTTTGCTGGATTTTGGCTGCGGCAACGGCAGCGCAGTGTCCCGTTTTCTTATCCGCGAGGGAATCCGCTACTTTGGTGTCGACATGCACGCCCCCTCCTTAGAATATGCAAGAACTCACTACGGCGGCGAGGACGCCGCTTTTTTGGAGATGGTGCCCGACGGAATAGTGTTCGACGTTATTGTCTACTCCGACAGCCTGGAACATTTGTCCGATCCTGTGGCGGTACTGCGGTCTCATCGTCGTCTAATAAGTGAAGCGGGGCTTATCATCGGCGCGGTTCCGAACGGCTTCGGCCCGTTCGAGCTCGAAAAAAGAGTTGACCGCTGGCTCGGCCTCTCCTTGGCTGTTCAGACAGCAGTACGGCTGAGAAGAAAGATAGCGGGAACGAGGGTGTCAGACAGTCAAGCGGTTCCCTACAATATGGATTCGGGGCATCTTCAGTTTTTCACAAAAAAAGATTTGACGTTGCGGTTGAGGCAAGGCGGCTTTCAACTTAAAGATTTCACCAACGGCACTTTCTTAGGGGCGCCTTTCAGTGAAGTTATTCTGCTGCGCGGCAACACGATTGCGCGGATCAATTCAAGGATAGCGGATTATCTGCCTTATTGGGCGGTGTCTTCGTGGTATTTCACCGCTGTCCCAGTGAGTGGCTGAGATATGCTTTCACTGACTAGGCAAGCGATAGTAAACTCGATCCAAAAGCGAGATTGCATCCGGGGTAATGTACTTGATATCCAATGCGAAGACGTCGACGCAATTACCTTTAAGGATATTATTGAACTCTATCTGCTGCTCTGCAGGGTCAAAAATTGGCAATGGAGCGGCCCTCTTGAGGGCCAGAGTGCTGCGCGGCAGTCATTTGCTGTTATTTGCGCAAATCTTGTTCGCGATATTGTGAGCTGGCCTTTTATTTATCTGAAGCATTTGCGGCGCGTCTCCCGGCTTTCGGGACAGACTGGCGTAACCGCGGCGTTGACCGATGTGACGTCCATTCTTTTTCTCCGTAGCGACCACTGGTTCAACATAAGGAGTGGCGGTTCTGTTGGACATCTTAGGGGAGTGATATACGGCTTTCGCAGCCTCGGATGCAAGGTGAATGTAGTAAGCTCCGATGTCCTGATGGGTGTGGAGGCCTCCCGGGATTTTTATTTATGTGCACCCGGGTATGCGCTTGGTCGCAACGTGCCCAATGTGCCGGAACTGCTTTATAACGACCGGCTGTCGGAATTCATCGAGAAAAAATGGGAGGAATTGGCCATCTCATTCGTTTATCAAAGATACAGTTTGGGCAATTACACGGGAGTGCTGCTCAGGAAGAAATACGGAGTCCCATATGTCTGCGAATACAACGGATCTTTTTCCTGGGTGTCCATACATTGGGAGGGAAGGAAGTTGTTTCATGACAAGCTTCTCACGCGCATAGAGATGCTTAATCTTCAGGCCGCGGATTTAATTGTTGTTGTAAGTCGCGCATTATACGATGAATTAGTCTCTCGGGGCATTTCTCCCAACAAAATCCTTGTGAACCCAAACGGCGTCGACCCCGAAAAATATTTACCTGAGGTGGACGGTTCGGCTATAAGAACAAAATACGGGCTTGAAGATAAGACCGTCATCGGCTTCATCGGCACCTTTGGCCAATGGCATGGGGCGGAAGTTCTTGCAGAGGCCTTTGGCAGATTGATACGGTCCTTCCCAGAATACAGGGAGAAAGTGTGTCTTTTCATGATCGGCGATGGGCCGACTATGCCTCTGGTTAAGGAAATTCTTGCGAAATATTCTGTTGCCGATGCATGCGTTTTG
>JAOUFP010000470.1 GCA_029858145.1 Nitrospirota bacterium
GCCGTCCTTGACAGATTCGATTACGAGCTGTGCCGAGTCCCTCAGTTCACGGTGGGCAAGGGTGCTTGATACGAGATAAACGAGTACGATCATGCCTGCAAGCATAAACAGGTCTGCAGAACACCAGAGGATGATCTCCTGCAGCAGAAAGGCGACAATGGCTGCCGGAATGACGATAGAGATGACCAGAAATATGCCTGCTGTCTTTTCGGCGGCTTCGCTGAAATGCCTTCTGAGAATATTTTCCATCCCCGATATCCCTCTTCCGATAATCCTGACCGGGTGGGGCAGCCACCGTGGATCGCCGATGGCGAGGTCAAGAAAAAAAGCGAAAAGGAGTTCAAACGGTCCGATCACAGCTTCAGCATCCTTTCAATGAATTCGATATCCAGATTTTCTCTTACCAGCTCAGCCAGCCGGTCAAGGGCCTTTTCCTTTAATCCCGCATAGTCAGCAACATCTGAAACGGGTTCGAGACCTTTCTTTTCCCTAAGCCTGTTGAGCAGGTCTCTCCTGAAATGATTGTTTTCAAAAATACCGTGGAGGTATGTGCCCCAGCAGTTTTTATTTCTTGAGCCGTCCAGGGATTGTGCTGAAGCAGACGATATTCTTTTCAGCGAGAACAGTCCGATATCCCCGGTGCTGTTTCCCATATGGATTTCATATCCTTTGAGGGAATGAGAGCCACCAGGGGAAGCCTGAACTCCCAGTCCGGAACCCTGAAGCAGTTCCGCCTCGACCTGCGTGGTTGTTTTTTCATTTTCAAAAGAGGTTTCTATGTCCAGGAGGCCGAGGCCTTTTACCTCCTGGTGCGGGCTCTCGATGCCGCAGGGGTCGAATATTTTTCTGCCGAGCATCTGGTAGCCGCCGCATATGCCGGTGATCTGCACGCCTTTTGCAAAGGCCCTTTTTATGCTCTCCTCAAGACGGCTTTCCCTGAGGAAAAGGAGGTCTTTGACCGTGTTTTTTGAGCCCGGGATGATCACAAGATCGGCGTTTTCTATGTCAGCGGGACTCTTCGAATAGACGAGTTCCACGTCAGGCTCAGCCGAAAGAGGGTCAAAATCAGTAAAGTTCGAGATATATTTCAGCCTGACCACAACAACCTTTATCTCTCCCGTACCATGAACTCCGGTGCGGGTTCCATGACCAAGGGACAAGCCGTCCTCTTCAGGAAGACCGAGGTCCGAAAAATAGGGCAGGACTCCGGCTACCGGCTTCCCTGTCTTCTCTTTGATCATCTCCAGTCCCGGCTCCAGTATTCCCATGTCTCCGCGGAATTTATTGATGATGAAGCCCTTGATATGCCTGCTGTCCCTGCCGAGCAGCCTGACCGTTCCATAGATGGAGGCGAAGACACCCCCCTTGTCGATATCGCCAACCAGAAGCACCGGGGCTTTGGCATATTTCGCTGCGGACATATTCACGATGTCCACGTTCATGAGGTTGATCTCAGCCGGGCTTCCGGCGCCTTCCATGATGATAAGGTCATGCCTGTTGGAAAGCCTGTCATACGATGTTCTGACCGCCTCCCAGGCCTCTTTCCTGAATGCATAGTATTCTTTTGCCTTCATCATGGAGAGGACCTTGCCGTGGATGATCACCTGCGAGCCCGCTTCGCCTGAAGCCTTGAGCAGCACCGGATTCATGTCCACTGTCGCCGCTGTCCGTGAGGCCTCTGCCTGCAGGGCCTGGGCCCTGCCTATTTCTCCTCCTTCCATGGTAATGAAGGAATTCAGCGCCATGTTCTGTGCCTTAAACGGCGCGACATCTATGCCTTTGTTGCTGAAGATCCTGCAGAGGGCCGCTGCGATGAGGCTTTTGCCCGCGCCGGAGCCTGTCCCCTGTATCATCAGTGCCTTAGCCATGGGCTGTCCTGTTAATCAATTTCACCACAGGATACTTGTCCCATATTTCGATGATGTTCACTGCCGCGTAATCCTGCTCCACCCTGAAGATGTTCTCCAGGGGGATCCCGAGAAAGTGGCAGAGGATTATCCTGTTTACACCGCCGTGGGCAACGATCGCGATGTTCTCGCCCCTGTGACTGTCCAGTATCCCGGTGAGAGACGGAAGTATCCTGTCCCTTACCCTGAGCGTGCTTTCTCCTTCAATCGGACTGTATCGCAGCGGGTTGCCGGCCCAGGCTTCGAACTCTGCAGGGTATTTCTCTTTTAACTCATTGAAGGTCATTCCTTCCCATATGCCGAAACTCCTTTCTCTCAAGGCCGGTGTCTCAACAGGCTTCAAGCCATAAGGCTCAGCAATTATCCCGGCGCTCCTGACCGCCCTTCTGAGGTCAGAGCAATAGACCGCTTTCAGCCGGGAGTCTGCAGCGTCTGCGGGTGTTTCTTCACCGGATG
>JAOUFP010000471.1 GCA_029858145.1 Nitrospirota bacterium
GTCCCTTGGTTTATTCCTGTACAGGAGCTTTGGAGACAGTTCCGTGGCCCTGTTTTCCCCCCTCGGTTCGATATATTGCCACAAGGCGAGATCTTCGGTACTCATGGCGCTCCTTGATACCGGCTCCCAGGTTTTGTTTTTCACCGCCTTCACGGTCAGCAGATTTTTATGCGACTCATTCGCCGTTTTTCCCTGAGGATCTCCAAGGTGACAATCTGAGCAGGATGCGGGCATGCGCGTCTGAGCCCTGGCGTCCTCAGCTGTTACGGTAAATTGAGGAAAGCCGAGATCATTCATCCTCGCGCTGTCCCCGTGGCAGGTCAGGCAGGAATCATCTGCCGGGCAGTAAGCGTAAAACAGCAAAACAAGGGATAAGACGAAAATACAGAAAATGTTTTTGTTCACTTTTTCTCCCCCCGATGCTTCCTTGCATCTGTGCTGCGCCTCTGCAGATTAGATTAAGTATAGCAAATGCCCGGAAACGCGCAATAAGATAGTGAGATGGTTTCCGTGCTTTGAGTTATCTGTGAAAATGGCGTGGTTTCAAAGAAGAAGGAAGTCAAACAGGAATAATGAATCAGCAGATTCCGGAAGTTGATGCATTTGACGGCCACATGGGAAAAAAATCAGGACAGAGGGAAAGCCGGAAGGAGCTCGAAATAAGTACGGCTTTTTTGATTCCCTGAGGTTTCGCGGCAGCGTTTTTTAATTATAAAAAAGTGTCAATCTCAAAATAGCATATTAAATAATATGCATAATTACCCAATTGACATTTGACAGTTTTAAGTGATAAATAAGAACAAGACGAGAATAGCTTAGGGGAGAAAAAAAATACTACAGCCTGAAAAAATATAATTCCGACAAAGCCATACTCTTCGCGAGAAGGGGGCAGAAAGCGGCGGGACTTGTAGTAAACAGAAGATGGCCGGACTACCGAAGAAGCAATCCTGGTAGTTCGGCCCTTTTTTTAGCCCGGATTATTCATGAATATGCGGCGGGACAGAACTTCACGTCTGAAATTTGTGAATAATGCAGATCAGGTCCGTGCAAAGCAGGGATCCTGAAAGGCAGTAAAATCAAAATTCTTTTTCGATCGCTTCGGCTCCTTGAGGATAGCGAAGCAGTGTTTCAGGAGTATTATCTTTTCCATTCGATCACTAAAACCCGTTCAGCCTTTGCCCAGGTTTTGTCCTGTATGCATTTTGGGGGACGCCCAACCGGGGTCGACCCGCCTCAGATGAAGTGAGTGTTATGGAGGGTGTTTGCGAGGCATAGCGGTTCAGATTCAGACGCGGTCCGCACGGCATGAATGAACAGGACTCAGTCTCCGAGCTTTTTTCTCAGCGTAATGCGGCTTATCCCGAGTATCCGCGCTGCCCCGGACTGGTTCTCCCTTGTATGCGACAGCACATAATCAAAGACAGATCTGTCAATTTCCCTGTGCAGATTTTCGTATATGTTTTTCTTTTTCTTTCCGATGGCGTCTTTCAAATAAGGAACAATGACAGAGGCAAGACTTGAGGCCGCGTTTTCCGGCTGGCCGGCTGCGGCAAGCTCTCCAATCTCCCTGATCTCGAAGGTTGTCAGATAGTCCGTTTTACACAGGGCGATTGCGGAGCGTATCGCATTTTCAAGCTCCCGGATATTTCCCGGCCAGTCGCAGGAAACCATTTTCTTGAGGAATGCCCTTGTTATGCCTTTGATCTCTCTGTTTGCGGTATGCCGGTAGCGGTTTATAAAAAAATGGATGAGCGGAAGCAAATCCTCTCTTCTTTCTCTCAAGGGCGGCACATGAATGGACGTGACCTTCAGCCTGTGATAGAGGTCCTCCCGGAATTTTCCCTCCCTGACCATTGACAAGAGAGGCCTGTTGGTCGCGGAGAGCACGCGGACATTTACCTGGACTTCCCTTGTGCTTCCGAGCGGGTAAAAAGCCTGGGTCTGAAGGAAGCGCAGAAGCTTGCTCTGCAGGGAAAGCGGCAACTCGCCGACTTCATCGAAAAAAATGCACCCTTCATCCGCCACCTTCAGCATTCCCTCTTTTGCCGCAACAGCGCCGGTAAAGGAACCCTTCTCAAACCCGAAAAGTTCCGCTTCGAGAAGCGTCTCGGGAACGGCGGCGCAATTTACCACGACAAAGGGTTTTCCGAACCGTGAGGAAAGCTGGGCGATTGATTCCGCGATAAGTTCCTTGCCGGTCCCTGTTTCGCCGGTGATCAGCACCGGCGCCTCCACCTGCGCGAGTTGGGCGAGTTTTTTGCAGACTTTCATGATGGCGGGGGAATGCCCGACAATGGCGCATGTCGGCACGGTGGGATCTCCTGTGACCGCTATCGGATTGGAAATCTCGCGGTT
>JAOUFP010000070.1 GCA_029858145.1 Nitrospirota bacterium
AATAAACGCCCGCTCCTGTGCTTCGTCCATCTTTAATATGTCTTTGCCGAGCAATTTTGACGTGTAACTGAAATGCAACAGCCCCAGTATCGTCGGCGCTATGTCAATCTGGCTGGCCATTGTGTCCACTTTTTGAGGTTTAACATATGCCGGGGCATAGACAAGCAGAGGGATTTCGTATTTCTTTACGGGCAGTTCTGTCATCCCCGCGCTGCTCGCGCAATGATCTGCCCCTATGACGATTACGGTGTCTTTAAACCAGGGCTGCCTTCGCGCATCTTCCATGAATCTCCCTATCGCGTAATCGGCATACTTTACACCGCCCTCTCTTCCCGAATGGGAGGGAATATCTATTTTCCCCTCGGGATACGTAAAAGGCCGGTGATTTGAAGTTGTCATAATCACACTGAAAAAAGGCTTATTACTTTTATACGATTCGTTTGCTTCACTGACAACTTTCCTAAAAAGATCCTCATCGCAAACGCCCCAGATATTCGAAAAAGTCACTTCATTATTTCCGAAACTGCTCCTGTCAACAATGCCAAATCCATTTTTCGAAAAAAAAGAGTCCATATTGTCGAAATATCCGTATCCTCCGTAGATAAACTTGTTGTCGTACCCCTTTTCTCTCATCAGAGATCCCCATGAAAAGAAATTTTCGTTGTGAGGACGTTTAATGAGCGACGTGCCCGGCAACGGCGGAAATGAGAGGGTTATCGCCTCCAGTCCCCTCACCGTCCTCGTACCTGTTGCGTACAGCCGGGTAAACAGGAGAGACTCTTCAGCGAGTTTATCGAGATTCGGCGTCAGGCCTTTATGACTTCCAAAGGCCTTCAGATATTCCGCGCTCAGGCTTTCTTCGACCACGACAAGAACATTCATTTTTTTTTCCGGGGCACTATCATGAATCGCGCGGCTGATATCCGAGAAAAGATCGCCGGCAATGAATTTTGCATTCTTCTCTTTTTCCAGGCTTTTTAATCTTTCGGAAACAAAGGCGGCATCCTTTGCGGCGTAGAACGTATCATAATCCAGTTCGTTGTTTCTGAATGCCGCGAAAAGGTCGTACATGCCATTTTCTGACAGTTCATTAATATACCCGTTTCCCGAGATATGCGAAAAAGACTGATCGACAAAGACAAAAGAGAGAACGGGTACTATCAGAAAAATAATACCAGTTTTCACCCTCTGTTTGAATGTACTGTGAGACTTCACATGCAGTTCAATATATTTTTTTATTGACCCGAAAACAAGAGCACTCGCAATAAATATAGCTCCCAGTATCCGGAATACAGGGTACGACTCTCTGATGTTGCCGACCACTTCCCGCGTATAAATAAGATAATCAACCGCTATAAAATTAAATCTTGCACCAAATTCTTCAAAAAAGAGATATTCAGCTACCGAATCAAAAAACAGAAGGCTGACCACCACAAAAAAGAGCAGATAGAGAAAAGCACGGTGACATGCATTTTTTAAAATCCTGTCCGGGAGAAAGGTGAGATATAAGACCAACGGTATTGAGAAATAAAAAAAAGTCACGGAATCATAAAAAAAACCGACCGCGTAACTTTTACTCATTACAACCCAATTCAGATCAATATCGGGCAACATCTTTAAAAGGAGTACAGTCCTGATGCCGGTCGAAAAGAGAATGAAGATTATGAAAAAAAGATACAACGCGCCGAACCGGCTCCTAAATGACATGGGATTTGCCTTTCACCCCTTTTTGAACATTACCACAAAAACAGCCGCATCAGAAAATTATCCGGCACACTCACCCCCGCCTGATCTGCCAGTCTCTTTCCTTCAGATTACCTCACTCCAAAGGAGACTCGTGATGGACAATCTCCGGCTTTGCCTCCTGATTTTCCTGTTGCGATTCAGGCGTGGCCCCGGAATCAACTTCAGCACTCGCACCACGCCTTGGACGACGCCTGCCACGTGACCGGCGCCTGGGTTTCCTCTTCGCCTCAGCCTTATGCTCGCCTTCAGGCTCAGCCTTATGCTCGCCTTCAGGTTCAGCCTTATCCTCGCCTTCAGCTTCGGCTTTATGTTCGGCTTTATGTTCGGCTTTATGTTCGGCTTTATGTTCGGCCCTGTGTCCGGCTCTGTGTCCGGCCTTATGTTCAGCCCTTCTTTCTTCTGCGGCACGGGCCTTTTCCTCCTCGGTCTTTTCAACGGTTATCGTATACTGGCCGGTTGGCAGCTTCGCGTCGGCTTTAAGGCTGATCGCTACCTTGTCCTCTTTTTCAATCTGGTCAATTTCGTTTCTTTTCACATTGATGAGATAATTCATGCTCTCAACCGGCAGGGTGCAGGTAATAGCCTTTATACCGCCCTTGGCCGCCCTCGTATGCATTTCTCTGAACGCCGTAATGGCAACCATTTCATCGGTCATGACAATGCCCGCACCGTTGCAGGCTTCGCATTGCCTGTTGATCGCTTCGAAATATGCGGTCCGCATCCGCTCCCTCGTCATCTCAACCATCCCGAACTTCGATATGCCGCTTATCTCCGTATGGGCCTTGTCCAGACTCAGCGCGTTCTTAAGCGTCGTCTCAACAGTCCGCCTGTTCTTCGAAGACTCCATATCGATGAAATCAATCACGATCAGACCGCCTATATCCCTGAGCCTGAACTGCCTCGCCACTTCCTCCGCGGCCTCCAGATTTGTCCTGAGGGCCGTAGCCTCGACGTTTTCTTCCTTCCTGCTCCTGCCCGAATTAACGTCTATCGCGGTGAGCGCCTCTGTCTTGTCGATCACAAGATAACCCTTCGAAGGCAGGTACACATGCCTTTCATTCAGTCTCGCGATCTGCTCTTCAAGGTTATGCTTCAGGAATATCGGCTTGCCGTCCTTGTAGTACTTGATATTTATTTTGCGCCACGGCAGGGTCTTTGTCAGAAACTGCTTCGTATTCTTGTGTGCTGTCTGATCGTCTATCAGCACCTCCGTGACGTCGTCGGTCAGGTAATCTCTTACGGTCCTCACCGCAATATCCTGCTCCTTGTAAATCAGCGCAGGGGCCGAGACCTTCTTCGCTTCCGCCAGAATCTTGCTCCAGAGTTTTGTGAGGTACTTCAAATCATTGGAGAGGTCTTCACTTGTCTTGTCGCTGCCGGCTGTTCTGAGGATAAAGCCCATGTCCTTGGGAAGCTTCAGGCTGCTGAATATCTCCTTCAGCCTCTCCCTGTCTTCCCTGTCTTCGATCTTTCTCGATATGCCGACACGCTGCTGTCCCGGCATCATGACGATATACCTGCCTGGTATGGATATATAGGTCGTCAGGCTGGCTCCCTTGGTGTCCCTCTCGTCTTTCTCCACCTGTACGATAAGTTCCTGTCCCTTTGTCAGAACATCCTGTATTCTCGGCCTTCTCCCTTCAACCTTCTTCTGGAAATTCTCCTCGCTCACCTCCCGCATCTGCAGAAAACCCTGCTTTTTCGGACCGAAATCCACAAAAGCAGCCTGCAGGCCGGGCTCTATCCGTGCAATCTTTCCTTTGTATATGTTCCCTTTCAGGTGTTCTTTCGCAGAGACCTCAACATAAAAATCCACGAGCTGGTCTCCCTCGACAATCGCCACACGCTTTTCCTCGGGATATTTGGCATTAATCAATATTTTCTTTTTCATCGTTATCCTTGATCACAACTTTATTTTCATTTTCAGAATCATCTACTATACTACTCATTTCCGGAGTTTTATGCACGAAATGTATAGATTCGCTCAGTAAAAGCTCCGGGTATTTTACTGTCGCCTCGATTATCTCGGCAAGGGGGAAGTCGGATAGATGTCCGTCAGGGAACTGGATGCGCAGGAAATTCCTTTTCAGCAAAAAACAGCGTCTTGCGTGCCCGTCTTTTTCAGGCAAAGGAATGATAATATGCTCGCTGTCTTCCTCAAGATTATAACGCCTTACCAATTCGTTGATTTCTTCCACAGAAACCCGGCCTTTTCCCTCCGCCCTGCTATGACGGCATCATGAATACGATACTGGATTATCATCCTGAGGCGATATCATGATCGCCGCCCACACGGTCAGCGGATCAGGATTGATGTCCTCAATTCCGTTCGGGAATGTCTTCATGAACACATCCCTGTTTTTCAAATAGCGCAATACCAGAGCATCAATCAACTCCAGGGGAACAGATTTCAGCACATCTTTGTCGCCTCCCTCCGCTAACTTCCTTACCACCTCGTTGATATTCTCACGTTCTCTGGCAAGCAAATTGAGGTTCTCTTCCTCAGCCCTCTCTTTGAGCCTCCCTATAGAGGCAATCATCCCTGCCGGCGATACAAATTGCTTCATCATTTTTACGCTTGCTTCGAATATCTCTTCTGCCTTCATGCTCTCCTCTTCCGCGTCAATTCTATTAAATATGATACAGGGGATTTAACGAATTGCAAACCAAATCTCACACATTAAATCTGAAATTGATAATATCCCCATCCTTTACTTCATAGTTTTTCCCTTCCAGTCGCAACAGACCCTTCTCGCGTGCCCCGGCCATACCTCCGCAGGCGATAAAATCCTCATAAGAGACAAGCTCAGCGCGTATGAATCCTCTCTCTATATCCGAATGGATTTTCCCTGCGGCCTTTTGCGCATTCAGGCCGCGCTTTATCGTCCACGCCCTTACCTCGTCTTCACCGGCGGTGAGAAAGGAAATGAGACCGAGCAGATCATAGGAAACCCTGATCAGCCTGTTCAGAGCCGGCTCCGGGATGCCAAGATCATCCAGAAAAATCGCCGCCTCTTCAGACGTAAGCTGTGCTATTTCCATTTCTATCTTTCCGCAGAGACTCAGGACCGCAACCTGATCGCTTTTAAAATTTTCCGAGAGCTGAGCTGTTATTTTTCCGGTTTCTTCTGAGGTAATGTCTGCTTCCGCAATATTCAGTACGATGACTTCCGGCTTGATAGACATAAACTGCAGGTGTCTCATCGCCTTCTGCTCCTCTTCGGAAAATTCCAGATCCCTGAGGGGAATTTCGTTTTCCAGGTTCTCTTTGCATTTCAGGAGAAGCTTCTTTTCCGCCTCATCAGGTTTTTTCCCTCTTTTTATCCCCTGTTCCATTCTTTCCAGACGTTTATCGATCAGTTCAAGGTCACCGAAGATCATCTCCAGTTCAACGGTCTCCGCATCTCTCTTCGGATCAGGCTGACCGAGCGGATGGACTATTGTTTCGTCTTTAAAGCCTCTTATCACGTGAACAATGGCATCGGCATCCTTTATGAGATCAAAGACCTTCTTGTTTTGCTCGATATCCCCTTTTGTGAGACCGATATAGTCAATATACTCCACTGTCGCATAGGTGGTTTTTTTCGGGTTGTATATCCCGGAAAGCCTCTCGATTCTCCCGTCAGGGACCTTGACCACCCCGATATGCGGCTCGGCGGTAATGGTCGGGTATATCGTCGTCTCGACGTTCAAGCCCGTCAGGGCGTTAAATATGGTGGTTTTTCCGGAATTGGCAAGCCCGATAATCGCTACCTTCACTGTTATCTCCTTTTTGTTGAATTTTCCCGATTTCCATTATAACCGATTCAATGAATGGTTTTCTTTTCAAATGCCGTTGTCTTGTTGACTTTCTCCGGAAACGATGATTAAACTTTACGTTCAGGTTACTATATGAAAAAGGATTTGACAAAGATACTCGAACGTTCTCTCGAAGCACTCGGCATCCGGGAATATCCGCCGATCGAAATCGAGATCCCCAGGGAAGAGGCCTTCGGTGACGCCTCTACGCCTCTGGCAATGGGACTGTCCAGGCTGTTGAAGAAAGCTCCCAGGAAGATCGCGGAGGATATTGTCAACGCCATTGCGGACAAGCATATGTTCAGCAAAATAGATATAGCCGGCCCCGGGTTCATCAACTTCACCTTTACAGATGAATGCCTCCAGTCTTCCTTGCGGAATCTTCTTTTATCTGAAAGGTCTTTTCTCAGGGAGGACATCGGAAAAGGCAGACGAATTCTCGTTGAGTTCGTGAGCGCAAATCCGACAGGCCCCCTGCATATAGGACACGCAAAAGGAGCAGCGGTAGGCAACAGTCTTTGCAATCTCCTGGAAGAAATGGGATTCAGCGTGGAAAGGGAGTATTACATCAACGACGCGGGACGGCAGATAAAAATGCTCGGCCTTTCCCTCTATGCCAAATATCAACAGCTTCTTGGAAGGGATTTCGAATTCCCCGAAGACGGATACCGGGGGCAGTACATCGACGAAGAGGCATCCGCCCTGTATGAATCCATCGGCGAAAAATACCGGGACGTTCCTTTCGATATCTGTGAAAAGGAAATCTCGGACTGGGCATATAAAAGGATGCTGACGCTGATAAAGAAGGACCTCGAGTATTTCGCTGTTAAGGATTTTAACAACTGGATCAGCGAAAAGCAGCTGTATGAAAAAGGAGAGGTCTCAGCCGCAATCGACGATTTAAGAAACAGGGGCTATATATACGGGAAAAACAATGCCGTCTGGTTCCGGTCGACTGATTTCGGCGACGACAAGGACAGGGTGGTTATCAAGAGCGACGGCGAACATACCTATTTTGCTTCTGATATCGCTTACCACAAGGACAAGCTTGACAGGGGATTCGACGTGATTATCGATATCTGGGGAGCGGATCATCACGGCTATGTCCCGCGGATTGAATCGGTAATGAAGGCCTTCGGATACGACAGCTCCAGGTTCAGGGTAATCCTTGTGCAGATGGTGAATCTGCTGAAACACGGCGAACCGTTTCAGATGTCAAAAAGGGCCGGCAATTTCGTCACGCTCAGTGAAGTCGTTGACCTCGTCGGTGCCGACAACACGAAATTCATATTTCTCACGAGAAAATCCGACAGCCACCTTGATTTCGATATCGATGTCGTCACCGCCACCTCGGCTGAGAATCCGGTCTATTATGTGCAGTACGCATACGCGAGAATCAACAGCATCCTGAAAAATGCCGAAGAAAAATCGATCGATATCAGCGCTGCCGGTGCCCTCAAGCTGTCACTGCTGACAAACAGGGAAGAACTGACGCTCATCAAGAAACTGCTCACCTATCAGATGGTGCTGGAGAGCGCGGCACGCTCATATGAGCCGCACCGGATCACTTTTTACCTCCAGGAACTGGCAAAGATGTTCCACTCGTATTATCACAAACACAGAGTGATAACTGAGGACGTCGATACGGCAAAGGCAAGGCTTGCCCTTTGTCAGGCGACGAGAATAGTCCTGAAAGACGCACTTGGCATACTTGGGGTAACCTCCCCGGAAAAAATGTGAATCTCTCTGTCAAAAACAGATTTTTTGACTAATTCCTGTTGACAGACAGAGTGCTATATTGGTTAAATATCCCACTATGCTAAGCAAAACCGATAAAATATGGATGGACGGCAAGCTTGTAGACTGGGACGACGCAAAGGTCCACGTTCTCACCCACACGCTTCATTACGGACTCGGGGCTTTTGAGGGGATTCGCTGCTATAAGACAGAGAAAGGTTCCGCGATCTTCCGCCTTGACGAACACGTAGACAGGCTTTTCGCATCAGCAGCCATATTCATGCTTGAAATTCCTTTTTCAAAGGAGGAAATAAAGGCCGCCATCATCAAAACCGTCAAGGCGAATAGACTCAAAGAATGTTATATCCGTCCCCTCGTGTATATCGGGTATGGCGCTATGGGTTTGTACCCTAAAGACAATCCTATCAAGGTATCGATCTCAGCCTGGCCCTGGGGGGCCTATCTCGGCGACGAGGGCCTTGAAAACGGCATAAGGGTAAAGGTCTCATCCTTCACCAGGCACCATGTTAATGCTGCCATGACCGTTGCGAAAGTATGCGGCTATTACGTCAACTCCCAGATAGCGAAAAAAGAAGCGATATACTGCGGATTCGATGAAGCGCTCTTGCTCGACACCGAGGGGTATGTTTCCGAGGGGAGCGGCGAGAATATCTTTATTGTGAGAAACAATGAGATCAAAACGACCCCTCTGCATTCCATACTTGAAGGCGTGACGAGGGACAGCATCATCCAAATCGCGAAAGACCTTAAGATCCCTTTAAGAGAAGAACGTTTTACCAGAGATGAGGTCTATATCGCCGATGAGGCATTCTTTACCGGCACCGCAGCCGAGGTCACACCGATCAGGGAAGTGGACGGCAGAAAAATCGGTATAGGAAGGCGCGGCAGAATAACAGAGAAACTGCAGAAGATTTTCTTCGATATCGTCAAAGGGAAAAACAAGAAGTACGAATCCTGGCTTACAAGAATATAATCTTTCAGATCATAAATTAATAAAAAGCCCCGCACTGTGCGGGGCTTTTTATTGTTCATCTTCGTTATTTCTTATGGCACTTTGCACAGTTAGCCGGATCGCTTGATTTGAAGGACTTTTCACCGTTATGGCAGACGCCGCAGTTCTGGCCTGCGTTCATATCAGCCATGGTAATCTTTGAGCCTTTCTTCATCTGGAAAATCTTGGTATGGCAGTCATTGCACTTCAGCCCCTTGTCGGCATGGGCCTTTCCGTCAAATACGACTTTCCCGGAACCGCCACCTTCATACTCGACGGTCTTCCCCGGAGGAACTGCGAAAGCACTCCCCACAAATGCAACCGCGATTAGCACAGTTAAAAGGAACATTGTTATACGCATTGTTTCACCCCCTTCCGTATTAAAATACGTTTCCCCTCTAAATGGAAACAACTTTGATGATATCAAATTTATAGCGGCTTACCTTTTTCCATGCAAAAATAGTCTGCAGCAATAACGAGAAGTCTGCAGTCGTCCGTTCAGAACACTTAAGCAAAATATATTATAAGCAACTATGCCTGTCAAGAACAAAATGAGTCACATTGCTTTCTTGAATTGCAACATGGTAAAATTTCTGAAAATTTCAGGAGAACCAGATGTCTGAAAATATCCAGTTCGGCTTAACTTTTGATGATGTACTATTACTTCCCGCAAAATCAGATGTGCTTCCGAAAGACGTCGATCTTCAAACAAATCTGACCAAAAAGATAAAGTTGAACGTGCCTCTTCTCAGCTCCGCGATGGACACGGTAACCGAGGCTTCACTTGCCATCGCAATCGCGAGAGAGGGGGGGATCGGCATAATTCACCGGGCTATGTCGCCGCAAAAGCAGGCACTTGAGATCGACAAGGTGAAAAAATCGGAAAGCGGCATGATAATCGATCCGATAACCGTCTCGCCTGATGCTTATATTTCAGAGGCCATGGGCCTTATGGAAAGATACCGTATCTCCGGGGTACCGGTAACTGTCAACGGAAAGCTGACGGGGATACTGACCAACAGGGATTTGAGGTTCGAAACCAAGATCAACAAGAAAGTGTCGGAAGTCATGACAAAAGACCGCCTTGTCACCGCCTCCGTAGGAACAACACTGGACGAGGCAAAAGGGCTCCTGAACAAGTATAAAATTGAAAAGCTCCCGATAGTTGATAAGGACTTTAACCTCAAGGGACTCATCACGATCAAGGATATCGAAAAACGGAAAAAATATCCCAATTCCTGCAAGGACAAACTCGGAAGGCTCATGGTTGGCGCTGCTATCGGCACCGGAACTGATACAATGATCAGGGCTGAGCATCTCATTAATGCCGGAGTGGACGTGCTGGTAATTGACACCGCACATGGCCACTCAAAGGCGGTCATCACCACGTTAAAAGCGATCAAGAAGAAATTCTCCATTGATGTCATCGCAGGGAATGTTGCGACAGCTGA
>JAOUFP010000071.1 GCA_029858145.1 Nitrospirota bacterium
GGACAGCACCGTATTTCATTGCTATGAGCTGTCCGAGGCCGCAGGGTTCATACTGTGAGGGCATCAGGAAAAAATCAGCGCCGGCATAAATCAGATGGGCCAGGGACTCCTCAAAGCCTATATTCAAAAAAAACTTTCCTTTATGCCTTTCGGCGGCTTTTTTAAGAAGCATTTCGTAAGCGACTTCGCCCTTCCCAAGCACAACAAGATTCATGCCCATCGCAACCAATACGTCTATCGAACTCAGGAAAAGATCAACCCCCTTTTGCGAGGAAAGCCTGCTGATTATCGCTGCAATGGGATGTTTCTCTATGGCAAACGCAGCTTTTCGGGATAATTCTTTTCTGCACCTCACCTTCCCGCTCAGATCATCGGCAGCATATTTTGAGGGGATCAGCGCATCTCTCTCCGGAGCCCAGTCTTCAGCATCAATGCCGTTTATGATCCCGTACAAATCGCCCGCTCTTTTCCTCAGAACCCCGTCGAGTCCGAATCCGTATTCTGCCTGCTGTATCTCCTGCGCATAAGTCTCACTCACCGTGTTTATGAGATCAGCATAAAGAAGTCCGGCTTTCATCACGTTGAGTTTTCCGTAAAACTCGAGCCGTTCGGGAATGAAATACTCCCTCCCCAGTCCGGCATAGAATAATGTTGACGCTTCAAAAACACCCTGATAGCCCATGTTATGAACAGTAAAGACTGTCGATGTACCGTCAAAGAGCGAACTGTCTCTATAAAGGGTTTTAAGATAGAGGGGGATCAGTGCCGTCTGCCAGTCATTGCAGTGAATTATGTCCGGTTTAATACGCATTGCGAGGCACAATTCAGGGACAGCCCGGGAAAAAAAGATGAACCTGATCGCATTATCAGCATAGTCGCCCGCAGATGTCCCGTAGAGTTCAGGCCTTCCGTAGAGTTCATCACATTCAATAAAATAAGCGTCCGGCTGGTCTTCTTTTGTGGAGGCAAAAATCCTTCCCTTGTATTGAACAGTCCCGATTTTCACCACTATCGTCTTGCCTGTCGCATGCAGTTTATGTCTGCTCTTTATAGCCGCGTAAAGGGGGAGTACGAGAAAAGCCTTCTCGTTTTTCCTGCGCAACTCCTTCACGAGGGCACCGGCTACGTCTGCAAGTCCTCCTGTTTTGGCATAGGGAACAGCCTCCGGACTTGCGATCAGAATCTTCATGAAATTTTCGCCTCGCGCATAAACCTGGCAGACTCTTCAGGAGGCGTCGGATTTATATAAAATCCCGAGCCCCACTCAAATCCCGCGATCTTCGTCAGTTTGGGGACAATCTCAATATGCCAGTGATAGTAATCATTCACTTCATCATAAAAAGGAGAGGTATGGACAATAAAATTATAGGGAGGGGTATCAAGGATTCTGTCCATCTGCCTGAGTGTTCTTTGAAGTATCTCCGCAAGATCGGAAAAATTCTTGTCCGGAGGACTGAACATGGACATATGCTTCTTGGGAAGTATCCATGTCTCAAAAGGTGCCCGGGGAGCAAAAGGTGAAAGAGCGACGTACTGTGCATTCTCGTATATTACCCGCTTTCCGTCGGAAAGCTCCTGGTTGATAACATCACAAAAAATGCATCTTTCCTTGATTTCGTAATGCTGACGTGAGGCGTCAAGCTCTTCCTTAACAAGCTTGGGGATAATCGGCAGGGCTATGATCTGGGTATGCGTATGCTCAAGAGTTGCACCTGCAACCTCACCCTCATTTTTGAATATCAGGGCGTATTTAAAGCGCTGATCCTTCTTGAGATCAGAATGCCTCAGGAAATATGCCCACAAGACATCCTCGACAGCTTTTTGCGGCATGGTCGAAAGAGACAAATTATGCTTGGGCGTTTCAACAATGACTTCGTGCGCACCAATACCGTTCATTTTGTCGAATAAGCCTTCACCGGTCTTTCCAAGCTCTCCGTAAATCTGAAGCGCAGGAAATTTGTTCGGCATGACCCTCAATGTCCATCCGGGCGCATTGGCCTGAGAGCCGGCAGGTCTGAACGCCATTATCTCAGGCGGTGTCGTATATTCATTCCCGGGACAGAAGGGACAGAACCCCCCCTTTTTTCTCTGTGAAGGGGAAACAAAGTCGGTCGGCCTTTTCCCTCTTTCTATTGAAATGATAACCCATCTGCCGACTATAGGGTCTTTCCTTAATTCAGGCATATACCCTCCGGATAAAATTAAGGAACCAGGAGGCAGGCTTTCCCTGCTTCCCTAATCCCTTTTATTAAAAAATAAAAATCTTTAAATACATATATTTGAGCCTATTATATCATAATAGGCTATCATATCTGTCCAGTATAGAAACATTGAGAAGGCCGAACGCCTCACAAACACACCAAACCGGCGCGATCAGTAGCCACCGTTATGGCAGGTCTTCGTATTCGCGCCTTTCTTCGCAATTATTTTGGCCGGCAGTGATAAGATATAATTACTGATGAAACCTGTTTTTCATTGCAAGCTGATTAATAATTACTTCGATGATCCTTGTCTTCTCGTCAGAATACTGCACGAAAAAAAAGCTCTGCTTTTCGATCTTGGCGACATACATAAAATAAAACCATCTGATTTATATAAAATCACCGATGTTTTTGTGACCCATACCCATATGGACCACTTCATAGGCTTCGACACGCTCCTCAGGGGGGTCCTGAGAAAGGATACGCCCTTAAATATTTACGGCCCGTCCAGTATCCTTCCCTGCATCCAGGGAAAGCTGAAAGGGTATACCTGGAACCTCATAGAGGATTATCCGACGGAAATACATGTTTTTGCATATAACGGCAACCATGTGTCTCATTCTGTTTTCGCGGCAAAAAACGGTTTTAGGAAACAGACGGTATCGAAGAGCAAGTCAGACGGCCTCCTCCTCAAAAATCCTCTGTTTGCTGTGCGCGCAGTCAGACTTGACCACGGCATTCCCTGTCTTGCCTATTCACTTGAGGAAGAATTTCATATCAACATAGATAAAGCACTGCTCATCAGAAAAGGGCTTTCGGTCGGCGCCTGGTTAAACGATTTCAAAAGAATATTGAGAGAACATCCCGGAGATGAAAACCAGACAATCCGTATAGGCGATAAATCGTACGGAGTTTTGGAACTCTCCGACATTGCCAGAATAACCAGGGGGCAAAAAATATCCTATGCCACAGATATAGCGATAAGTCAGAATAATCTGGACAGGCTGAGCAGACTCATAAAGGGGTCCGACATCTTTTTCTGCGAAGCCTATTTTCTCGAAGAAGACCTTAAGCGGGCTGTCGCCAGAAGTCACCTGACAGCCAAAACCGCAGGTGCCCTGGCAAAAAAAGCGGATGTAAAGAAATTGGAACTGATGCATTTCTCTTCAAAATACAGAGATTTCCCCGATAAAGTCATTCATGAGGCGATGAGGGAATTTTGCGGCTGACCGTCCCTTGAACCCGGGCGTTCAGCACAACTTCAATCGGGAACCAACGGTGTTTCAATCGCAGTCCCGGCTGAAGAAGTTTATCGCATCTTTAACCTTATCAAGATCAACACGGGTGTTAAAGCAAGGTCCGTATGGCCGGTCATTCGTTATACCGAGAATAGGGAACGGATAGGTATCTACCAGGCCGCTGGAGAGGTCTCTTTCGCAGGCCACTGCAACTATCGCCTCGGGCCTGACTTCCTTAACGATCTTTCTCGCGATGGTGCCGCCGGTAGCGACAAATAATTCAAGGCTGTTTTCCTCGGCGATCTCGATAAGATCCTTTATTTCACACCTGCCGCATCGTTCGCAATTGTAAATGTTATGCGTAAGCCGTATGGTGCACTCATTCATCTGAATACAATGCGGCAGAAGGAGCAGTATTTTTTTTGTCTTCGGTCTTTCAGCCCGGACAAGCCTATTGTTTATATGTATGACGGACCGCTGAAAACCTTCTTTCCTGCTTTTGAAAAAGGCGCTTAAAAACATGAGGACAGGATAATAGACCCTCAGGACAACTCCCCTCAGCATCCTATAGGGCGTCAAAAAATGCCCCCTCCTTTAAATGTCTCCCATGCATAAAGGCAGCAGCGGTCATTATCTTTTTCCCTTCGGGCTTTACCTCGGATACTGCCAGTATCCCCCTGCCGGTGCCGACAAGAATCTCATTTCCGGAAATCTTTTCTATACGCCCCCCGGCTCCCCCGTTACTATCATGAGCAACTGCTGCTTTTATAAAATTGATTTTTTCGCCGTTCATGGAGCAGTATGCGCCGGGCCATGGATATGTACCCCTGATCAGGTTCACTATTTCACGAGCAGATAAAGACCAGTCAACCCTCCCGTTTTCCTTCTTCAGCGGAGGGGCATAACTGACCTCGCTACTTTGCGGCAGGGGCTTGATCCGCTTATCCTTCACCCCCTGAAGAGTCTTTATGAGGAGAGACGCACCTATCATGGAAAGCCTCTGGGCAAGGGTAACGGCATTATCTTCATCATATATGTCCACTTCTTCTTTTAAAAGTATATCTCCGGTATCCAGTCCCTCATCCATAAGCATCGTGGTGACGCCCGTTTTATCCTCTCCATTAATAAGTGCCCATTGTATCGGAGCCGCCCCGCGATAAGCAGGTAGCAGCGACGCGTGCACATTTATACACCCAAGATGAGGAAGTTTCAGCAAAGAAGGAGGAATAATCCTGCCGTACGCGACTACAACGATACAATCGGGATCAAGCCTTGTGATATCTTCAAGAAATGCAGGCGTCCTTATGCCTGATGGCTGCAAGACGGCCAACCCCCTGGAAAGGGCATACTCTTTCACCGGAGGTTGTGACAATTTATGCCCCCTGCCCTTTACCTTGTCCGGCTGAGTCACCACAGCCGGGACCTCCTCTCCCGATTCAAGAAGCGCCCGCAGGGAAGGAACAGCAAAATCAGGAGTCCCGAAAAAAATAGTTTTCATGTAGTAAAATAGGTATTACTTATTCAGCTTCTGTATTTTTTTTTGACGTTTCTTAAAAAATTCCCTCTTAATCGGACTTATCCTGTCAATAAGCAAAATGCCTTCGAGATGGTCGATTTCGTGCTGCAGCGCGATCGCGAGGAGATCAGCCCCTTCTATTTCTATAGACTCCCCTTCCCTGTTCTGAGCTCTTACCAATACTTTTTCAGCCCTCTTCACATTCGCTGTATATTCGGGGATACTCAGACAGCCCTCTTCAAATTCAATGCTTCCCTCAGATTCTACAATAACCGGATTAATGAGCACCAGCAACGGCACCTTCTCGTCTTTTGTGCTTATATCAATAACCGCAAGCCTTTTTGATTCTCCCACCTGGGGAGCTGCAAGACCGACACCCGGGGCGGCATACATCGTCTCGATCATATCGTCTATAAGCACCTGGAGCTCCTGATCAAAGGCAGCAACTGGCAAGGCCTTCTGTTTTAACACTTTTTCAGGGTACTTTCTTATTTCCAAAATAGCCATTAATAATTATAAACCATTTCGTCACTCCCGGTCGACCCTAATAGGCTGTATCCAAGCCGGTTCATTGCAATTTATCGCAAACAATGTCATTATTTAGCAATGCCGTACGTAGTGCTCTCACATAATGCATATGGAATTATTCGTGATTAATCATAGGTTCAGCACATGTTTTCGCTCCCGGTTTCTTTCGGTCTTCGCTTTCCTAAGCGCCCTGACCCTCCTCTCCTCCTGTGCCCCGATAGGCCGTTATCCGTCCATGACCACAGGAGAACCGAAGAACACACTTCCGTTTTTCGATAAAGGCCGAGTAGAAGAACTTTACAGTATAGCAGTCCCTCCCTTCGCGTCAGATCAGCATAACTGGAATGAACTTGCCGTCGAGATCCTGTCTTCATCGAAGAGAATATCGGTCACACCTTCCAGAAAGATAAATGCCGAACTGAAAAACAGTAAAGGAGACCTCTCCTCCTTGCGTCCGGAGGAAAGACCCGGCTTTCTGGCGGCACTTGGAAGGACGGTAAAAACCGATGCGGTGATAAACGGGGTCATTCTGGACAAAGAGCAGCAGCACGAAATCATTCTCCAGGTCATTTCAGTGAAGGATTCACGTGTCATCTGGTGGCAGGCAATTGATTTTAACTTCAGGGGAGACAGTCTTTCACGGGCTGACCAGAAGAAGGTGTTGTCATCACTCCTCTTTCCCTTCCTCGAGCGCGCCGGGATAAAGAAACCACTTTCACAACCACAGATGAAAGAGGAGGTGCCTTCCGGTCTCTCTCCTCAAACAGAAGAACCGTCCGTGACAGAAACCCCGCCGGCGTCGAACCTGGACAAGAAACCTGATAAGGGCCGGAAACCCCTGCAAGTGCCTGACGATATCAGCCCGATGTAAGAGATGGAAGAGAATCCCGAAGTTATAATGCAGTGTCCAAAATGCGCCAGGGAGTTTTCTCCTGACGTATGCTATTGCGAAGCCTGCTCCGCGATGCTGGAGCCCGTCGAAATAGTCTCACAGCAGAGTGGCGCCGGAAAGGACCTTCGAAACTCATCTGGAACCGTGCACACTAATGAAAAGGAAGAAATACTCTCCGATGTAAAAATTGATTCTCTCAAAACCGACATAGAACAGACATTTGCCCGGACACTCCTTCTTGAGCTGAAGCAGCTCAGGCAAAGGTTTGTGCCCGGAGATAATCCGGCCGGGGCAGTTGAAGGCGCTGAGCTTCAACCGGGCCCCGGCGAAAGCAACCCGGCAGATGAAATCATAAGGAAAAGAATTGCCAAGCTCGAGGCAATTCTCTTCAACCTAGAAAAGAAGATAATCGCAGATATTTCAGATCTGGAAACACGTCTTGGCGTTCTTAAGAAGCCGGGATTGTTCGCTCTCCTCACCGATAAGGGCCGTATTTACCGGATGCTCACTTCAGAACTCAAAATCAAATACGCGGTACTGGACATTATCCACAGTAAACATCCCCCTCCCTCCCTGGAGAGCCGCCTCAGACCGTATTCTTACGCACTTATTGCAGCCGTCGTATTGTCAGCGGTTTCATGGACTTTATTTTCCCTGTCAGTGAAAAAACAGACAGTTCCCGTTACACCGCCGGCTGCCTCGCCGGCATACACTGACAAAGGAGAAAGCATCAGCAGAAGCGATGTCATCGGGCTGCTCGAAGATATAAAGAAGGCAAATCTCGATAAAGACCCGTCTCTCTGGGAATCGAGATATTCGAAGAACTATCTTGCGCTTCAGGAGAAGAAAATAAATATACAGAAACTGTGGCAGAACTTTGATTACACTTTCCTTGACTACCGGATAGACGGGATGAATATCCAGCCGTCAGCTGCAAGCGCTCAGATAACCTGGGTCATAGAACTGCGGGAAAGAAAAACAGGGAAAATCCTCAGGAGTTCAGAGCTGCTCTCCGCCGACTTCATCAGAGAAGAAAAGACATTAAAAATCTCAGCGATAAGAAAAAATGGCCGGTAACCCCCGCGATTTTCTTTCACTGCCTCAAAATGGTAAGATACGTGCGAAGGATTTATCCTGATGATCAGGAGTGCCCGAAAATCGACGAACACGCAAATACGAGAGTGATAAAAAACATTTCTTCCCATGTCTGACGCACGGCTTCTTGCCATAAAGTCTCTTTTGGAAATATTCAAAAAAGGCAAACGGCCCAAACAATCCCTGGAGTATATCGCTGCATCTCTTGACAGAAGAGACCGGTCCTTTCACATGGAGATTGTTTACGGCGTATTGAGATACAGGGACACTATTGACTGGATACTGAACCATTTTCTGGAAAACCCTTCAAAATTGGGCGATTTCACCCTCAATAATCTCCGGATTGCGGTCTACCAGATCTTTTTTATGCGGGTGCCTGACTGGGCGGTTGTCAACGAATCTGTTGATATCGAAAAGGATAAAACGCTCCGGGATGCGCCACGGCGGAAAGCTCCTCTGGTGAATGCCGTATTAAGGAACATCCTGAGGCAAAAAGAAGAATTTGCGCTTCCGCTGCAGCTGGACGATCCAGTTGAATCTGTTGCAGTAAATACCTCCCATCCGAAGTGGCTTGTAGAAAGATGGTTTGAACGGTATGGAAAGGACGAAGCGCTCATGCTTGCCAGGGCGAACAATGAGATCCAGCCTTTCAGCATCAGGGCCAATACCCTCAGGGTCAGCAGGGATGAGCTGCTTAGAAAGCTGGCGGAGCATGGCGTTGAAAGCGAACCAGCACGGTTTTCCCCTGACGGCATCACGCTGAGAAAAATGCACACATACGCTGACCTCAGCTTTATTCACGGCCTGTTTGCCGTGCAGGACGAGGCGTCCCAGCTCATCGCTTATCTTCTCGACCCCCGTCCCGGTGAAAGGGTCCTCGACGCGTGCGCTGCTCCCGGCGGCAAAACTTCTCATATCGCGCAGATTATGCGGGATAACGGAGAAATCATCGCTGTTGAAATGGATCCGAAAAGAATCGTCACCCTTAAAGAAAATCTGCAGGTGCTCGGTGCCGGTTCAGCCAAAATAATAAACGCTGATATCAACAGCATGCATGAGACGGAGATGGGGGCGTTCGATAGAATCCTTCTGGATGCGCCCTGCTCTTCAATAGGCGTTATAAGAAAAAATCCTGACGTCAAATACAAATACACTGCTGCCGATCTGACCAGGAACCGGGGCAGGCAGCTTGCATTGCTGAAGACAGTTTCGCGTTTTTTGGGGGAAAAGGGCAGGCTCGTGTATTCCGTATGTTCCATCGAACCGGAGGAAGGGGAGCAGGTTATCAGGGAATTCTTGAAGACCGCAGGTGATTTCCGTATTATAGAGGAGGTGCGTCACGATTTTTTGCACCCCTTCATGGAAAAGGGGTTCTTTAAAACGTATCCTCATAAATATACTATGGACGGTTTTTTTGGAGTGGCTTTGTGCAGAAACAGATGAGCAATTTTCTCAGAATACCTCTTTTCTTTGCAATATTTCTTTTGCTGGGACTGTCTTTCGGTTTTATTACCTTCAAAATCCTGAGCTTCAGCAGGACAGTGGAAGTCCCATCCCTGACCAATTTGTCGATGCTGGAAGCGAATGAATCGTTGCACCGGAAGGGTCTTTATCTGAACATAGAGGGGGAAGATTTTGATTCGGCAATACCCGCGGGGCGCATACTGCGACAGGACATTCCCGCGGGCAATAAGGTAAAGGAGAAACGCGCGATCAAGGTTATTGTCAGCAAGGGGCCGCGTGTATCGTCTGTTCCTCTGCTTGTCAACAATCAGTTGGGCGACGCGGAGTCGTTACTCATGGAGAAAGGTCTCAGCATAGGGAGAACCATCTCTGTTCATTCCGACTCGTTCGAAAAAGGGATTATAATAGCTCAAAAACCGGAACCCCATGAGAGGCTGACCGATAAGATAACCGTACTTGTCAGTCTTGGTCCTCATGAGCTAATCTATTACTGTCCGGATTTCCTGAACAGGAGCATAGAAAACACAAGACAGACGGCAGACAAAATCGGCCTGTTGCTGGAAACAAAAGGAACAGGCCGCATAGTGGCCGCTCAAAAGCCAAAACCCGGTACCATCATAAAAAACACGGATAAAATATACCTTGACCTGAGAGAGGAAATTATTCATGATTAAGATTGCTCCGTCCATACTGTCCGCAAATTTTGTAAGGCTGGAGGAAGATATAAAGGCTGCTGAAAATGCCGGCGCGCATATGCTGCATATCGACGTAA
>JAOUFP010000472.1 GCA_029858145.1 Nitrospirota bacterium
CGATTGCGCCTTCGGTTGCCCGCATGCCGTGCCGTATCCCGCTGCCTTCGAAACAGGGGCCCATCGAACAGGCGGCGGTTATCAGCCATTCATTGTTGCCGACAGCTATCTCGCCGTTCGTGCCGATATCCATGAAAAGGGCTATCTCGGGATTCCTGTGCATCTTGGAAGCCAGCACGCCGGCAACGATATCGCCTCCGACATAACTTCCGACAGAGGGCATCGTATACACGGGCGCCTGAGAATTTATCCTGATCTTCGCGGTGCCGGCCCTCCAGATGGGGAAAATATTGATCGTCGGGATATAGGGCTCCTCCCTGATCGAAGCCGGGTCCAGCCCCCAGAAGAGCTGCGACATGGTCGTATTTCCTGAAATGACCGCGGCAACGACCTGCTCCCGGCCGATGCCGTTCTTTTCGAGAATCGGCACAAGCATGTCGTTGATATCGTCGACTACCGCATGCTGCAGTTCGAGGATGCCGCCGCCTTCGGTCGCGTGGACAATCCTCGTTATCACATCGTCACCATAGCGCATCTGCGAGTTGTAGGTTATTCCCACATCAACAAGGCTGCCGTCTATGCAGTTTATCAGGTACAGCACAACGGTCGTCGTGCCGATGTCAACCGCGAGCCCATATTCATTCTTGCATTCAGCAGGTGAAAGGGCAAAGGCCTCCATATTGTCCGTGTAAGCGAGATTCACCTTCCAGCCGGCATCTCTCAGCGCCTTTGACATCGAAATTACAAAATTATGCGAGAAGTTCATGCCGCCAATCCCCTGCGCGTCCAGTGCCTTCCTGACGCGCTCGAGGTCGCTGATATTGTCATGTATCGTGGGAGGATCGAGATTCAGAACCGTGCATTTGACAGGCGGGGTGAACACCGGCTCAACAGAGCGCAAGAATTCCAGAAGGTCCTTTGATTTCGCGACAGCGATCTTGTCGCCGATGACCAGCTTTGCGTCCTCGGGGATTTCGATAAGGATACTCTCCACGGGGAATGCCTGGCAGGCGAGGACCACATTCTCTCCCACGTCCTTTTTCCTCAGCTTGCCAGTCGCCTCGACACGGCTTCTGCCTTCAAGAATCTTTACCCGGCACTTGCCGCATACGCCCTTGCCGCCGCACGAGGCAACGAGGTAGACGCCGTTTTTCTTCAGCGTTTCATAGATGCTCTCTCCTGCCACAGCAGGGACGCTTCTTCCGTCTGCTATCCGTATTTCCATAATCTTCAATTTTATGTGTTAACGATGCCTAAAATCAAGAAATGGCGATACCGCCAAAAAAAAGAATAGAGCAGCCTGAACTGCCGGCAGGCGTTGCCCCCTGAAGCTATACGTAGATCATCTTTCTGGTCATTCCTCCGTCAACAACAAAGTTGGCCCCGGTTATGAAAGAGGCTTCATCTGAGAGGAGATAGCGGACCAGAGAAGAGATATCTTCAGGCCTTCCCACCCTCCCCGCCGGATGCTGCCTGTGATCCAGTTCTGAAAGCTCCGGAGTGCGCCGCAGCCGCTTTTTCTTCATTCCCCCCACCTCGATCCAGCCCGGGCTTATGCAGTTAACCCTGACCTCCGGCCCAAGACTCACGGCCATCGAGTGCGTCAGGGCAGCAATCCCTCCCTTTGAAGCCGAGTACGCCTCGGTATCAGGCTCGGACATGAGAGCCCGTGTCGAGGAGATGTTAATGATCACGCCTTTGCTCTCTCTGAGAAAGGGGGAAGCATATTTTGAGCAGAGGAAAGCACCGGTGAGATTCACTGATATCACCCTGTTCCATTCAGCGAGTGAAAGGTCGGCAAGTGGCTTGTTTATTGAAATCGCCGCGTTATTTATCAGGGCATCCAGTCTTCGGAATCGCTGCATCGTCCCGCTTATCATTGACTGCACCGCCTTTTCATCGGAGATATTTGTATGGATAAACATTATCTCCCCTCTATCCATGAACTCCTCTTCTGTCTCCCTGCCTGCCTCCTCATCGATTTCTGCTATCACCACCTTCATGCCGGATTCGAGAAGTCTTCCGGCAACAGCCTTGCCTATCCCCTGCCCTCCCCCGGTTATGACAGCGACCTTGCCTTCGTCGTCCACTCTTCTCCTCCCTGCAGTGACAAATACTGTTGTCTATAGGAATCTTCAATGCGACTTCTCATTGAAGGATACCATAGAATATCCGCACATATACGTTGCAGACTGAAGTGCGCTTAAAATGATATTCTGCTATTATTAAAAACGAGGCATCCAATGAAAATCGCTTTAATACAATTAAACACGGCATGGGAGGCAAAAGAGGCCAATTATGCCCAAGCAGAGCGTTTCTTCAAAAAAGCAGCGCGTGA
>JAOUFP010000473.1 GCA_029858145.1 Nitrospirota bacterium
TGGCAGGCTTGAGCAGGTTCATAAGCGTCGACCCGATTGTCGGTCCCGTGGGCATCATCGGTGGGGCGGTCCTCTTATGGATGGGGTACAGCGCATTCAAGCCGCTCCCGACCGACGTAACTCCGATTGATCATCCCTCTCGCGGCAGTCGGGCGCATACCCTGGTTCTTGGCGGCGCCACCGTGACCGTCGTAAACCCATACTGGCTGTTGTGGTGGCTGACCGCGGGGCTCGCGCTTGTGTTGGTGGCGGCAAAAATGGGACTCGCCGGCATCACGGCGTTTTACTTTGGACATATCTCCGCCGATTTCCTGTGGTTCGGGTTTTTGGGACTCGTCGTCGGCTCGCGCAGGCAGATGCTTGGTGCAAATCTCTACCGGCACATGATCCGTGTGTGCGGAGTCTTTCTCCTCCTTTTCGGTCTCCTGTTTGTGGGATACGGGAGCAGGCTTGTTCACTCGACGTTCATCCAGTAGCCCGGAGCCATGTCATCGGTTCCGGCCTCCGGCAGTCGCATTTCCTGTCCGATTCTTGCGCTGCACGCATCGGACCATGCTTCGAGCGGCTGACGAGAAACCGTCGGTTTTTCCCTTGACACACCATATATTGTATGATATAATCCCGATAGACACTAAATAAAGGATTTCAACCCTTCCTCCTAGCGCGAGGGCTGTCCATGAAATGTCCTTTTTGCAGTCACCCCGAGGATAAGGTCGTTGATTCGCGCACCATCAAAGATGGCGAACTCATACGTCGAAGGCGTGAATGTCTGTCCTGCACGAAACGGTTCACCACGTATGAACGGATAGAAGAAGTCCCGCTGATGGTCGTCAAAAAGGATGGGCGCCGAGAGGCTTTTGATCGCAGCAAGATCGTGATAGGCATTCTCAAAGCGTGCGAGAAACGTCCGGTCGGCATCGAACAGATAGAGGACATGGTTGACGGTATCGAGAAGAGCGTGAACAACACGATGGAGAAGGAAGTCTCCTCCGAGACCATCGGTTCCATGGTCATGGAGGAACTGAGGCATCTCGATGAAGTCGCGTATGTCAGGTTTGCTTCGGTCTACCGTCAGTTCAAAGACATCGACGAATTCATGGATGTGCTGAAGACGCTCTATCGAACCGAAGAAGCATAGATGAAGTTCCTGGCTGCGGAGCGGGCAATGAGGGCTGCACATCAGGTCGGAACCACAACAATTGATCCCCGCAGCTGAGTCGGTGCTATGGCAGGCCCTCGCTCCAGAATTGAGAATCGGAATCAGAATGCGACGTTGAGCCCCTCCGCGGCCATGGATTTTCGAATGGGGAGCGCTGGTTTCGGGTTATCCCGGAGCAACGTTAACCTATTGGCGATTTTCCCTTGACAACAGGTGGGTTGCCTGGTATAAAATGGAGTTGCCAATGAGTGAGGAAGTTCTTAGCCAGAAGGAGCAACAAGGGTCGGAAAAGAGAAGTATGCGTTACTACGACGAGAAATCCGGATTGTGGTACGTCATCTATTGGGACGATACGATGAAATGCTATGTCAGCCAGCTCGAGAGCGGACAGCATTCGATAATGATCGATAAGGATCGTTGAGGAATAAGAAGAAACGTCCCCTCCAATTTCCTCCTTTACCCGCCCGGCATTCAACAGGTCGTCTTCAAGAATAATTCTCCCATGTGTCATCGCGCTCTTAGGAACGCGAAGGATGTTTCTGTCGCTTCGTCCCTGCTCGCATTGGCGTCTGAAGGAACTTTTCACTATCCGCCGGTAAAGCAGCTCTTGTCATGACTTCCTCCTGCCAACTTCCGTCCGAGGCCCGGTCGGTGACCGGCCTGACCTCACAGAACGGGATGACGGACAGGTTCTGCGTTCGCGCAATCCACGGGTCCTGCCTTTCCTGCTGGTGCTCGGCACCGTCCTCAGGCTGCCGGTAAGGTTGTGGTTTGTATCTGCGCACCTTGCGGAAACTCCGCCCGATAAGACATAGTTTCCTGACGATAAGTGGCAAATCACTGAACAGATGGCCATTCGACCGCGGACGCGCCGGAAATGTACGGTCAAAGACCATCCAGGTTCCCGGCAGAGGGGATTTTCGTCGATAACACGCCATGCAGGTTCAGCGGAAAAGGAGGCTGGATGAGAGATGAAGATACTGATTGTCTATTACTCGATGTATGGTCACACGCTTCAACTGGCGCGCGCCGTCGAAGAAGGCGCACGATCCGTTCAAGGGGTCGAGGTTGTCGTTCGTCGCGTACAGGAGTTTGATGTCGTTGACCGAATCATTGATGAGAATGAGTTCGCCGGCCAGGTTCGAGAACAGCAAAAAGATATTCCAGTGTGCAC
>JAOUFP010000474.1 GCA_029858145.1 Nitrospirota bacterium
CGGACAGTCGCTCACCCTCTGGACCGGCGAACAGCTCAGGGAGTGGATCTGCGGGTCGATGATGCTCATCACCAATGACTATGAGCTTGAGGTGATCATGAAGGTGACCGGACTGCAGAAGGCGGAGATGCTCGGCCTGACCGGCATGATCATTACAACACTCGGCGAACAGGGGTCGTTGATCTCAGGAAACGGAAGGGACCTGAAGGTGCCTTCGGCAAAGGTCAAGGAGGTTCTTGATCCTACGGGAGCGGGCGACGCCTACCGGTCAGGCCTGCTGAAAGGGCTGGCGTTGGGCAAGGACATCGGGACAGCAGCACGGATGGGTGCGGTCGCGGCAACCTACGCGATAGAGAAATACGGCACCCAGGAGCATCAGTATGCCTATGAAGATTTTGCAGAGAGATACAGGGAGAACTTCGGGGAGCTGTAGTCCAGATTATCCAGGGATGCGGGGGGGGACGGAGGCCCCTCGGCCCCTTGCTCATTCTCGCTGCGCTCCGGTGCTTTTGCCTCTATATTCTTTTTTAAACACACTGTCGGACTATCGACAACAGAAACCGCTTGGAACCTCTGTCCAGCCTCGTTCCAGAGCTTTACGTCTGCAATTTGTTAATAATCCGTGGCAGGTGGCCTGGTTCAAAAAAATGCCCGCAGAGAGACGCAGATCAGGACCTGAAATGATAACATTTCCTTTGCGGCAATAAGCCTGAAGGGGATAAAAATCGCTTTGCGGGCAGGCCAAATAGCCGGACCCAATAAACCTGTGAACTCAACAAACTCAATAGACTCAATGAACGCTGTACATACATTCCTGAAGCTGGTAGGATTCAATTATGATCAACGAAGACGCGATCAGGGCATACCTCTTTCAGCAGTTCAAGGATATTCTGCAGGTAGAGATCAGAAGGATCGGCTCCGGTGTCCAGGGTTCCGGCTTTCTCATAGAAATGAAGACTTCCGGAGGAGAAAAGTCATATGTCGTGAAGGCCCTCCTGCCGGAAGGTTTCGGCCACGATTACCCTTCTGACCGGGCAGCGGTCTTCCTCCTCGATCTTGACGAATACAGGAACCTTCCAAGGCATGTGGAGGCCGTCGATGTGCTCGCGGAGATGGAGGACGGCACGGTGAAGTCGATAGGCGGCGGCATCGAGTATTATCTTCTCATGGAAAAGGTTGAGGGAAGGGATTATTTCAAAGATCTGGCCTCTTTTGCCGGCAAAGAGAGGCTCGAAAATCAGGATATTGAAAAGATAGCCTCGATGGCCCGCTATCTGGCCGAAATACATGCGCTGAAAAAAGATTCAAAGACGCTCTACTGGAGAAAGCTGAGGGACACGGTCGGGCATGGCGAATGCCTGATGGGGGTATTTGATATCTACCCCGACGGAACTGTGCCGTATGAGGTGATGACGAACATAATAAAGAAATCCGTCGACTGGATATACCGGCTGAAACCACGCTACAAAAGGCTCTCGCAGATACACGGTGATTTTCACCCCGGAAATATATGGTTTAAAGAGGCAAAGGGCGAAGGGCAAAGGGCGAAGGGGGGTGAAGAGAGCAACAGCCAACTGCGAGAACCTGTTGATTTTGTTCTGCTTGACCGGAGCAGGGGGCCGTGGGGCGAACCCGCAGATGACGTTACCGCGCTGACGATAAATTACGTATTTTTTTCGGTGAAAAAGCATGGAGACGTAAGGGGCGCGTATCTGGAGGGTTTGAAGCTTTTCTTTGAAGAATATATAAAGGCAACCGGAGATGGAGAGATAACAGAGGTGGTCGCGCCGTTTTATGCCTTCAGGGCGGCGGTTGTGGCTAATCCTGTATTCTATCCCGAACTGGGCGCAGAGGCGCGGCAGAAGATATTCAGGTTTGCTGAAAGTATCCTGTCACAGGACTCGTTTGCTGTTGAGCGGGTCAACGGGTATCTTCAGGGGTGATCGGGAATTCACAAAATACTGCATTATTAAGAGAGACCATCCATGGTTCAATTATTCAGGCTTTCCTTTCAGGAAGCACAGGGTTGAAAATATCCCCAAAAAGCATATGATTTTATATATAATTGGTGCTCTTGTCGGACACGAAAGTCAAAAAATAAATGGCAGAGGGAGATGGAATGGGTTTCGATGAGTTCATGGGAGACCTGAAAAGCGGCGGCATCCTTAAAAGGGCGAATGCGGCAGCCGCGCTCGGGAAGCTGGGAGACAGGAGGGCAGCGAAGGACCTGATTAAAGCGCTGGAAGACCATAGCGCGAGCGTAAGGAACAATGCCGCGTTTGCCCTGGCAGAACTTGACGCGAAAGAAGCAATCCCCCATCTTA
>JAOUFP010000072.1 GCA_029858145.1 Nitrospirota bacterium
ATCGCCTCCCTGATGCCGTAACGCCGCAGCAGCGAATGAAACACCTCATATCTTCCGGCAAGCCGTCCGGTATGGGAGAACGCCGCGGCCTGACCGCTCTCTCCCTTGCCCGACTTGAGGATTATCAAAGGCTTCTTCTCTGACAGAGCCTTCGCCTTTTCGATGAACCTCCTGCCGTCGCCGACTGACTCGATGTAGGATACAACCACATCGGTATCCCCGTCATGAGCAAGATATTCGTATATCTCTGACTCATCGATGTCCACGGCATTGCCGTACCCGACCACCTTCGAGACGCCGGTACGCGACGTCCGCGCCGCTCCCAGGAGACAGCTCAGTATCGCGCCGCTCTGGGAGACAATCCCGACATTCCCTTTTCCCGGCCTTTTCAGCCTCTCATGAGGAAGGAAAAAAGTGTCGAGATTCCTGTACGGGTTATAGATGCCCATGCAGTTAGGACCCAGAACCCGTATCCCTTCCTCAGCGCTTATCTTTTTCACCTGTGCCTGCAACTCCGCCTCGCCGATCTCGGCAAATCCCGAGCTCATGACCACCGCGCATCGTGTCTTGCCTTGAAGTTCCCTGAGTATCGCGGGCACTTCGGGGGCAGGCCTCATGATGATCGCGAAGTCGGCTTCCCCAGGGATATCCCCTGCGGAAAGATAGGCCTTCAGTCCCATCAATTCACGGTATTTCGGGTTGACAGGATACACCTTTCCCCTGAAGCGAAGGAGGTTCTTCAGTATCATGCCGCCAAGCTTTGTTTCGTCGCGGCTGGCACCGATAAGCACAATGGAGCGGGGGTTAAAGAGCCGGTCGAGGGATCTCATGCACTTTCTATGAACAGCAGCGCGGGGTCTTCGAGATAGTTGATGATTTTTGACAGAAACAGCGACGCGTCGACTCCATCCGTCACCCTGTGGTCAAATGTCAGAGAAAGAGGCAGTATCTTCCTGATGAGGATCCGACCATCCTTCACCCACGGCTTATCGGATATTTTGCCGGTTCCGAGTATCGCGACATCAGGATAGTTGATAACAGGAGTCGCAAAGATACCGCCGAAATGGCCGTAATTGGTGATCGTAAAGGTGCTCCCCTTCATCTCCTCGAGCGTTATCTTCCGCTCGCGCGCCTTCCTGCTCAGTTCCTGTATCTCTGCGGCGAGTTCGAGAATCGTTTTTTTGCCCGCATCCCTTATCACCGGCACCATGAGCCCCTCCGGGGTGTCGACTGCCACTCCGATATTGCAATACTTCTTTAGGATGATCTCCTCTTTTGCCTCGTCAACAGAGGCGTTCAGCAGCGGATGTTCCGCCAGACTGTGCTGGACAGCCTTTATGAAAAAAGGCAGAAAGGTGAGATGAATGCCTTTTGCCTGCAGCGCCTTCTTCTCCCTCTCCCGTAGGTCCCAGAGTTCGGTAATATCCGCCTCATCCATCCCCGTGACCGATACGGTTGTCTTCTGCGATATCATGAGGTTCCGCGCGATCGTCCTCCGCAATCCTTTCAGAGGCAGCCTTTCGACAGGACCGAGCCGGTCTTCTGCTGCGGCCGGCTTTTCAGCACCTCTCTTCACATCCTCCTGCGTGATGCTTCCCGAAGGCCCAGATCCCTTGAGCGTCTCAAGCCTGACACCAAGTTCCCTCGCCAGGGCCCTCACGGCAGGAGTTGCAAGCACCTCCGCCTTCTGCTCTTCCTCTTCTTCGGGAAGGACTCCCACAACAGAAACAGACTTCCGCTGCTCTGCTTTCTTCTCTTCGGCTTCGGGCTTCTCTTCTGCCGCCTCTCCTTCCAGCGCGACTGTCATGAGGGTCTCGCCGACCTTCGCGATCTCGCCTTCTTCCTTTTTTATCTCCAGCACCCTTCCCTTTTTCGGGGATGGCACCTCAACGACCGCTTTGTCGGTCTCCAACTCCAGCACAATCTGATGTTCTTCGACAGGTTCACCCGGCTTTACCATCCATTTCCGCACCTCACCCTCTGTTATCCCTTCACCCAGGTCCGGCAGCACAAAATCAAAAGGCATGGCGCCTCCTTTTCGTTAAGGTCAACTTCATAAAAAGGATAGCACATAATAAGCCTTAATCTTTCCTTAATCTTTCGTTTGTTATGATAACAACAACAATCTGGAAACTATCAGAGATGGAATTTATAAACCAATACAGGAGGCAGCAGTGAAGAAGACTTTAATAATCGGTTTATTGGCAGGGCTGGTCATATCACTTGCCGCAGGGACAGGGATTGCCAGTGCATATGGATATGGGCAGCTTCGGGGCCTGCAGTATGAATGCAATGGGTACGAAGGCAGGATGTCCGGGACAGTTGAGAAACTGCCTGACGGACTGCTCGGCATCTGGCAGGTCGACGGCAGGGAAATCAGTGTGACAGGGGAGACCCTGATAAAGGAGAGGCTTGGAAAGGCCAAAGTCGGGGCCTACGTGCAAATCGACGGAACATGCAGGGAAAAGGCCCTTGACGCCAGCAGGATTCAGGTAAGAAGTATTGATTAGCAGCGTATTGCGGGATGGGCCCTGCCCATTCCCTTGCAAAGACTTAATCTTCCCTTAATCTTTCATTTGTTATGATGACAACAACAATCTGGAAACTATCAGAGATGGAATTTATAAACCAATACGGGAGGCAGCAGTGAAGAAGACTTTAATAATCGGTTTATTGGCAGGGCTGGTCATGTCACTCACCGCGGAAACAGGGATGGCCGGTGAACATGAACGGCATCAGGGACAGGCGTTTGAACACAATGAACGGTACGAAAGCAAGATTTACGGGACAGTCGAGAAACTGCCTGCCGGGCTGATCGGCATCTGGCAGGTGAAGGGCAGGGAAATCAGCGTAACAAAAGATACCTTCATAAAGGAGAAGCATGGAAAGGCCGCAGTCGGGGCCTACGTGGAAATCGAAGGAACGTATCAGGACAAAACCCTTGTCGCCCGCAAGATCGAGGTAAAAAGGGCGAAGGCGGATGGAGGCACTGACCGGCATGAAAGCCGTGAACGTCACGAAGGCCGGGAGCGTGGACACAATGAGAGTTACAAAAGCAAGATCTACGGAACAGTTGAGAAAATGCCTGAGGGGCTGGTCGGCACCTGGCAGGTAAAGGGCAGGGAAATCAGCGTGACAAAGGATACCTTAATAAAGGAGAAGCATGGAAAGGCCGCAGTCGGGGCCTACGTGGAAATCGAAGGAACGTATCAGGACAAGACGCTTGTCGCCCGCAAGATCGAGGTAAAAAGGGCAAGATAGCAGCGTGTTGACTGATGAGAAAAAAAATTCCGTACAAGCCAACAGTATTCTGGACGGAGCCGCCGGAATGACAGAAAAAGTGACCCTGCAGCAAAACTACAGCGAATATCAAATGAACAGACATGAAATTTACAGAGCATAATACGTTAACAAGGAGTCGAAAAAATGACTGAAAGAAACATAAGAGATAATAACAAGCCTTCAACGGATGCCACTCTTGGCGCGTTCGTTATACTGGTGCACCTCGGCCTTCTCATCACGGGAATGATCGCATGGCTTTCGGGGGATCTTGCTGACGACTACAAGAAACTTGCACATTCCGGCTTTACCCTGCACAGCTGGTTGGGCATGGGAGCGGCCTTCTTTATTTTTCTGCGTCTCGTATGGGGCGTACTCGGCCCGCAAAACGTCCGCTTTACCCAATGGGTGCCTTTTACAAAGGAAAGATTGGCACGTGCCGGGGAAGACATCAGGGGGCTTCTGAGATTTCATTTGCCGGAGCGTCCAACGCACGAGGGACTCTCCGGCCTTGTGCAGATGTTCGGCCTCCTGGTATTCCTGTTTATGGCCTTAAGCGGAGGTTTTTTGTTTTTCTCATTGGAACCCGGACAGAAGGCGGGGGGATTGGCCCACGCGGTCAAGGAACTGCACGAGGCCGGCGTACTGCTTATCCCGCTCTTTCTTTTCATGCATGCGGGCGCGGTCACCCTGCATGCCCTGAGCGGACGCCACCTCTGGCGCAGGATGCTTTTTTTAAATGCAGTCCGGGAAGTCACGCCCCGGAGCGATGCTCAGGCCGGGAGTGATTGATTCCGGGAAGATCAGGACCGGGAACTGTCAGAAAGATTGCGCTCTCCTGCAGTCTCTTCTGATAGAATGAAGAAAATACCGTGATGACAGGATATGATAGCGGAGAAGCATGAAGATTCTTATTATCGAAGACGAAAAGAGATTGGCAGCAGTTCTGAAAAAAGGTCTGGAGGAAAACGCCTTCACCGTGGATATTTCCCATGACGGTGAGGAAGGCCTGTATATGGCCGAGACATTTCCCTATGACGCCATCCTTTTGGACATCATGCTCCCTTTCATTGACGGCTTCACCATCCTGAGTAAATTGCGTGCGAAGGGGATCGGGGTGCCGGTCCTCATGCTCACCGCCCGGGGAGAAGTCGAAGACAGGATCAAAGGACTGAACACCGGGGCCGATGATTACATCGCCAAACCCTTCGATTTCTCTGAACTCCTCGCGAGGCTGAAATCAGTCATACGAAGAAGCAAGGGGAAGCCACAGCCACTTCTGGTGATAGGCGACCTCACCATTGACACGAACTCGCGAAGCGTCAGGAGGGCAGGCAGGGAGGTACGGCTTTCTGCAACGGAATATAATCTCCTTGAATATCTCGCGCTGAACACCAACAGGGTGATAAGCAGGTCTGAAATTATTGAGCATATCTACGATACAGAACATGACTATAACAGCAACCTCATCGACGTAAATATCAGCAATCTGAGAAACAAGCTGGACAAGGGCTTTGACAGGCAGCTTATCAGTACGATAAGGGGAGCAGGCTATATGTTGAAGGGTGACGCGTGAAAGGGATATGGAAGAGCATAAAGGGCCGCCTCTTTCTCCTGCTTTTCACCTCTACTTCTCTCCTGCTGATCGCGATCGGGCTGTTTCTCTATCATGAGGTCAGGACGACAGTTCTCGGCTCGGTCGACGGGACCCTCCACTCGAAGATGCAGGTGATGACGGGGCTCCTCCACGAAGAACATGGCGCCATTGAACTTGAGCTGTCGGAGCTCATTCAGGGGGAATATTCGATCCCGCGTTCGGGTCATTACTACAAAGTGATGATGAACGGCAAGCTCCTCGCCGCTTCTCCCTCACTCGTCGACAGCGGCTTTGACCTCTCCGCAGGCACACTTGAGTACCGCGATGAAAAAACAAGAGAAAAGGTCTTCGCCTCTGTCGGGCCTGACGATGAACCGGTCCGGGTGCTTCAGTACGACCTGAAAACCTTTGGCGCGGACTTCAGCTTTTTTGTCGCGGAAAGCCTCAGCGGAAGTATGGAGATAATACGTACGTTCAGAAACTTTTTGCTTATTGTCATCCCCTCAGGCATACTCGTCGTCTGTCTTACGGGATTGTGGATAGCAAGGCATTCCCTGCTTCCTCTCGAGGCCTTTTCAGACAGGATCAAAACAATAACACATAAGACCCTCAATGAGCGGATAGACACCGGGACAGAGACACGTGAACTGACCGGACTCGCTGACTCATTCAACGAAATGCTCGAACGGCTTCAAAAGGTGTTCGACAGCGAGAAGCGGCTTATCGCGGACGCGTCCCATGAGCTGAAGACCCCGGTATCAGTGATCAAGGCCGAGTGTGACGTGGTACTCCAAAAAGAGCGAAGGGGCGAAGAATACATTGAAGCGATAAAGACAATAAAGGAAGTCGCTGAAAACATCGATGCCCACATTAAGGCCCTGCTCTCATTGGCGCGCCTTGATTCCGGCATCCTGTCGCCGTTGAGCTTTGCAGCCGTGTCACTCAACGACTGCATTCAAAAGACAATAGAGATGACAAAGCCCCTTGCTGAGAAAAGACGCATCTCAGTTACTGCAACTCTTGAGGACGACATAACCATCGCAGGCAACAGGGACAGCCTCGCAGAGGCATTTCTCAACATACTCGAAAACGGGGTGAACTATAACAGGGACAATGGGGCTTTGGAGGTTTCCGTAAAAAGAAAGGAAGAAAAGGCGTTTGTCTCGTTCAAAGACACAGGAGTCGGAATACAAAGAGAAAATCTTCGCAGGGTATTTGACCGCTTTTACAGGGCAGATTCCGCCCGTAGTGAAGGCACCGGCCTTGGACTCAGCATCGCCAGGTCTGTAATAGAGGCACACGGCGGTGAGATTACCGTTGAGAGTGAGCCGGGGAAGGGAAGCATCTTTACTGTTGCCCTGCCGGTGAAGCAGGAGCAGTGAGCCCCTCTTATCTCGGTATTTTCAGTCCCTCTTCAAAATAATATCCACCATGGACTTTCTTTCCTGGCAGAAGAGCTTCCTGACCTTGTCCCGGTATTCCTCTGGCGTAATATGTTCCTCGTGGGTGCCTATTACCACCCTGATGCACGGGAAGGTCTTTTCGATAGCCTCCCTATACTTTTCCCTGAACGGGCAGAGGGCCTTCATGCAATAGGTAAAATGTATGACATCCACCCGGAATTCAGTAAGTCCGCGGATCCTCTGGAGCAGCTTCTCAGGCCCGGTGAGGGTCGGGCATCCCGGGCAGTTGATGACGCCGACAAGGTCCAGCGGTTCATCCGCGGGATAATCCGCGAACTGGCCTCTCCTCTTCCTCAAATCCGCCAGACAGCTGGCAGATGAACACCCCAAGTCCTGGGTTGCATTAGAACAGGTCAATATGCCGATTCTTGCCATTTTAACCCCGTTTTAAAAGCCCTTGATCTTCCATTCGCCCTTCCCGTTTTTTGCGAACGATACCGGATATGAAATATTTACTTCCGCCCCGCTGCGGACAGCAAGACAGCCGGCAGTCTCTCCATTGAGGACATCAAGCCTTATGTCACCGCTCTTCGAAAAGAGAGCGGCAAGGTCCTTTTTCTCCATCTCGGTAAAAGTCTTCCGGTAACCCTCCCTGCTCGAATCATCAAAAAATGCAAGGGCCCCTTCAATGTCGCCGGCAGTCAATTTAATCCGCACTTCTCCCCATACCTTTTTGATCTGTCCTTCGACTTCTTTTTTCTCCGCCTCGCACGGGCAATTCCTGCAGTTTTCATGCGTACAGTGTTTTTCATGGTTCTGGCCGGCAAAAACAGCCGGCGCGACAAAGATACAAAACAACACCACCAATAACTTTTTCATTTTCCTCCCAGTTCCATCCTTCATATTTATTTTTCATTCTCTCTGCAAAGCCGCCCGCAGGACCGTTAAGCTTACCACAAATAGTGGAAACAGTTACAAATGGTTTTTGACGCCAGCCTCATCAACCTATTGATTACTGCATAATAAATGACCTATAACCTATCACTCCAGCTTGTCGGAAGTCCTTCCCACAGAAAGATTCTCGCCTCGGCGAGGCGCCTGAGGAGACAGGACAAGACAAGTCGGAATGACGGGCTATAGGTACCATGTCGCTCAATTAATCATCTTATTGATAATTCTTTCACAGCAAGATTTCGTCCCTGGCTTTGAATTCATTTAATTTTTTATCTTGTTTAATAAAGCAATTACTTTAATTAATGAATTTATTTTAATCTAATATTAATTGTTTTTTAATTCTGCACTTATATCATAATCTCGTGCCAAACAGATGTTTTCTGTTTCGTACTCTCGCAAAAGATTAAAGCGAAAGGGATGATGAAGAATTTGATATGTTGAGATAACAACTTATGGGTATCAGGGCAGTTCTCTTCAAAAAGACAATTCAATAAGATTCTAACTTACGGGAGATTACAATGAGAAAAGTTTTTGTCTTGCTGTGTATTCTATCGCTGTTTTTTACAGTTGCGCCGATAAAAAGCTTTGCCGGGAAACCCACCTATTACACCCTGACAGTTTCATCTTCCAATCCGGGCAGCGGCGTCGTGATCAGTGTCGTCCCGACTGACAGACAAAAAAAGGGAAACGGTACGACCCAATTCACCCGCTCCTATCGAAAAGACACTGATGTCAATCTCACTGCTCCATCGTCAGCGGGCGGCAATGCCTTCCAGAAATGGAAAAAGGGCAGTTCCGATTATTCAACAAACAGGACCGCCACGGTAAAAATGACCGCCAATACCGTCATGACCGCCGTGTACACATCCCAAGCAGACACAACACCTCCGGTGACTACCGCCTCTCCAGCCGGCGGCGCTTATACCGGTCAGGTAACGGTCACTCTTTCAAGCAATGAGCCTTCCACCACATATTACTGCACCGGCACCGGCTGCAATCCGGCCGCTGTCTACTCATCGTCCCTTACCTTTTCTGCCAGCACAACACTCCGGTATTATTCCAGAGACGCCGCAGGCAATGCTGAAGCGATCAAGGAGCAGAGCTATGCGATTCAATCGCAGCAGGCATGTACCCCGGAACCGGTCCTGCCCCAGCATGCAGGCCTTACCTGGACCGGGAGCTATACCATCTGCCGATCCTGTCACGCGACCCAGGCGGAAGAAGTCCTTGCGTCCGCCCACTACCAGTGGAAGGGCGCTGCCTCGGAGATGATCAACGGTCAGCCCGAGCAGGGCAAGATCATACAGCGTGACGCAGGCTCAAACATCCTGGCAGGCGCCAGCGCCATGAATGCCTACTGTATTAACATCCTCGGCAATTTCAACGGCTGCAGCGCCTGCCATGTAGGCCTCGGGGCTGAGCCGACCGCAGCAAACAGGGAGAATATCGATTGCTTCCTTTGCCATCAGAAACACTACAAGAGGAAGAAGGTCAACGGAGTATATCAACCCGACACCGCAAATATGTGCATCTCAATGGACACCGCAGTTCAGACGCTGCATAAGCCGAAGCGCGATAACTGCATCCAGTGCCATGCCTCAGGCGGCGGCGGAGACAACTACAAGCGCGGCGATCTTGCGGCAGCGCATAAAAGCACAACCGACACTGCTTTTGACAACCACATGGCGACAACCGGGGGCAACCTCTTATGTCAGGACTGCCACACTACAACCGAGCATAAAATTGCCGGCCGCGGGACCGACCTGAGGCCGAGTGACGGCAGCCTCCTCGTAACATGTCAGCAGTGTCATGGCAGCAACGGACCGCACGGCAGCACCAGTGACATCGGAAGGCATACCACCCGCCTGGCCTGTCAGACATGCCATATCCCTCTGTTCGCAAAGAACGCCGCTGACACCGCGGCAACTGAAGCGACAGAGATACACCGCGACTGGACCGCTCCTGAATGGAATGCGTCAAAGGTCAGATGGGAGCCCACGCCCACAAAAGCAAATGACCTGAAGCCGAAATATGCCTTCTGGGACGGTACAAGCTGGGGCTATAACCTTAAGGATGCCGCCGTGCTCGACCCTGCTACAGGCAATTACCGGATATCAAGACCTGTAGGCGGTATCAATAATGCCAGCAGCGTACTCTATCCTTTCAAATACAAGACAGCCAAGCAGCCCTATGCCCCGGGATTAAATATGCTCATCGCTATCGACACTGCGAAGTATTGGAACATGCCTGCCCCTCCGTATACACCAACGCAGGCTGATATCGCCGGAGCGGTAGCCGCGGGACTTACGAATATGGGGTATAGTTCGGCAACGCCATTCACCTGGGTGACAGCCGAT
>JAOUFP010000475.1 GCA_029858145.1 Nitrospirota bacterium
CTGCAAATGGATTTGCCGAAATGCACGGTGACGCGAAAAGACAAATGAATGAAAACAATGAGTTAGGGCTGGCATGGCAAATGCAATTATATATTGCAGGAAGCAAATAAAAAAGGAGGAGACGAAGATGAAAGACACAACCTACACAAAGAAACTGGCATACATGGGAGCAGGATGCGGCGTGGTACTCTTTGCGGTATTCGGACTTCTTCCGGGCTCCTTCCTGGGCGGCGTGATGGGGCTGAACATTGCAGGTATATTGCTCGGCACACCGGTGGGGGCAGGGTTGCTTCCGCGGATGATCGTGGCGGCCTCGATGGTGGTGGGAGTGATGGTCTCAGGGGTGATGTTCATCACGGCATCTGCGACCCTGGGGTGGCTGGCAGGCACGGTAGTGGATGCGGTAAAAGCGGAAAAAAAAGAACCGGCAACAGTAGAACATAAATAAATCAAGGATAATAAAAAGGAGGAAGTGTCATGACAGAAGGAAGAAGAAACACGATGAAGGTTGGGACGAAGATAGGAGCAGGGCTTGGAGTGCTGGCATTTTTAATAGGCGGAATCGTTCCTGGATTTTATTTCGGCAGCTACGGCACCTTGATACTGCTGAGCCATCTGGCAGGGGGACCGGTAGAGCCGACGACGATCGTGAGGATGGTGACGGTAGTGGGCATCATGCTGGGGATCTTCTGTGTAGGAGCGGTGAGCATCGTGCTGGGATCAGTATTCGGGACAGCGATGGGCTATGTAGTTGACGTAGTTGCCAGCTTCGGCAAGGCGAAAGAGACCGGCGAAGCCAAGGCCCACAACTAATAGACAGCACCTTTTAAATAGCATCTCCAAAAAGCCCCTGCATTCTGCAGGGGCTTTTTTTGTTATCTTTCCAACCTGGTCCCATTTCTCCTGCCGAGTTCAGGACTTCTTAAATTCTCCCCTTCACAAGGGGAGACGCGGAGAGGTGGTTTCCTGATCCTCATCGTAGTTCTTTATTATGAACGATGGGCCACGGACTAAGACCTTTTTACTCATTGCTTATTGCTCGATACTCATTGCTGTTTTTACAATTCTTCATATTCCCTTCGCTGTCTGTTCATATTGGTTTGATATGCTGTACATAAGGAAACAGCTAAAAACAAAGGAGGTAAAAAAATGAAGAAACTGATTTCGATAAGTCTCGCACTGGTGCTGGCAGGAGGTTTACTCCTTACGGACACCGAAAAGGCCGAGGCGATGAACAACGAATCCGCGGCCCTGCTTACAGCTTCGATAGTGCTCCTTGGGATTCCGGTCGTCCACGCCATAACACATGATCACGTACGGCCTGCCCCTGTATATGCAGCTCCCTACCCGGTGCAAACCACTGTGGTGTATACAGCTCCACGGTATGAGCGGCATCAGCGTCACGATTGGGAAAGGAGTCACCGGCACAAAAGGGGCTGGCATAAACACCGGAGAGGACATGATGACGGAGATCATTACAGACAAAGGCATTAACAGACGTTGACCACTGATAGTTGCCCCTCACATCGACCAGAAAACATACATTCCATTTTGCCGATACATTAGACAGCCCTATGGCTTTGCCATGGGGCTTTTGTTAAAGGGAGTAAGGAGCGGAAATACAGACAGCCGCCGCAGGAAACTTGAAATGCAAACAGAATGCTTGCCTTCTCCGACCGGACCAGACAAAACCTCCTGTATCGGGCTTGCCGATGACCTGATATAATTTTGTTAGACATGAGAATAACCCGCAGGGATTTTCTTAACGGTGTGCTTATCGGCAGCGGCGCTGCCCTGCTCCACTTGTCAGCGCCCATAAGGCTTCTGGCACAGTCTCTGCCCGCGGACTGGGAAGGCGCCGGGGGCGTCGGAGACTATGCCTCATCCCACGGCAACACCTCGGAAGTCATCCGCATATGGAAGGCCATCCAGGAGAATAAATACAACGTCATTCCGGACGATGTTACAGACACAAAGGAGAGTTTCGACCTGGTGGTCATCGGCGGGGGGCTGAGCGGGCTTGGTGCCGCATATCAGTTCAAAAAGTCTTCAGGAAAGTCCCGGAAATGCCTGATCCTGGAAAATCACCCTGTCTTTGGAGGCCAGGCCAAGAGAAACGAGTTTGTCGTAAACGGCCAGAGGCTGATCGGCCCGCAGGCATCGAATGCCTTTGTTGTGATCGACCGTCCGGATATCGCGGGCCATGAGCTTTTTTCAGAACTTGGCGTCCCCACGGAATTTGAGTATCAGAGGATGGACAGGGGACTGAAAAAACTTCAGTTCGACCGGACAAATTACGGCTTTGCGCTCTGGCATG
>JAOUFP010000476.1 GCA_029858145.1 Nitrospirota bacterium
ACCGCATCCGGCTTGTTGTTCTCTATGCCGATATAGCCTTTCTGCACCCCGAGGATTTTCATCAGGATCTTGAGCCCTTCGACGACTTCCTTTGGCTTCTCGATCATAAGCCGGTAATCCGCGGTCAGATATGGCTCACATTCCGCGCCATTGATAAGAACCGCGTCTATCGCCTTTTCCTTCGGCGGAGAAAGCTTCACCACCGTAGGGAATGCCGCACCACCCATCCCGACAATGCCTGCAGCCTTCACCTTTTCCTTAAGTTCTTCAGGTGAGAGGTTCATGTAGTCAGGGTTATCCTTCAGTGAAGCCCATTCCTCTTTGGCATCATTCTCTATCACCACTGAATTGACCATTCTGCCCATCGCATTGGGAAATTCACCGATCGCAACAACCTTTCCCGAGACAGAACTATGCACGGGAGATGAAACAAAACCGGCAGGTTCCCCGATGACTTCGCCTTTTTTGACTTCCTGTCCGATAGAAACAATTGGGTTGCATGGTGCGCCGATATGCTGGCTTAAAGGAATAACTACGATCTTTGGGGGTTTTGATACAACAATGGAACTGCCTGCTGCTAATGTCTTTTTGTCAGGCGGATGTATGCCGCCTTTAAACGTTGCTAGACCCATGTGAAGATTTCCTCCTTGGGATTTTGGCAGACCTAAAAAGGCCGCTATTTTCTAACATGCCACGACTCAATATGTCAAGCCTGAACTTTAGGATATGTGTAAATACAAGTAGTTATTCCTTCTCAAGGCTCTTCACATCGATAAACGGTATCGCCCCGGAATTTATCTTCGGAAGGTGACCGTCCCATTTTTCTATCGCCTTTATCGAAGCCTCTATTTTTCTGAGCTGAATGAGCTGCGGAGTAACGTTTTCTTTCTGCAGTCTCAGTGACTCGGCCTCAGCCTTCGCCTGTGCCACTTTCTGCTCTGCTTCGATCTTGATCCTTTCAAGATCTCTCTGCGCCTTCAGTGCAAACTGCTCGGCGGTCTGTTTAGACTCGATCGCCTGCTCAAACTGCTGGGAAAACTTGAAGTTGACGATCGAAAAATCGTCTACAAGGATGCTGTAGTTCAGGAGTCTCGATTTCAGCATCTCTTTTATTTCGTCTCTTACCTTTTCCCTCTGGGTTATGAGTTCAACAGCGTTGTACCGCGCCGTTATCCCCTTGACAACCTCCTGCACGGCAGGGTCAATGATCCTCTCCTTGAAATCCATGCCTATATGCTGGAAAACCCAGTTCGCCTTATCTGCAAGGATATGGTAATTCACCGCAATTGATGTGTTAATGTCCTGAAGGTCCTTGGATGCCGCAGTCGCGCCTGTCTCAGCCTTGTGGACCTTCACATCCATATTGACGATCTTCTGCATGACGGGAATTCTGAAATGGATCCCCTCGTCCAGAACCTGAGGCTGGACCGCCCCAAAATTCAGAACAACTCCTCTCTCACCGGCTCCGACAATCACAAACGGGTTCAGGAAACGGAAAAGTATTAACGCGACGATGAGGAGAAAAAAATACTTTAACGGTTTTCCGATCTTTCCCTTGATCGCATCCATTCTTATTTCCGGGATATCCCTGTCCATGCAGTTCCTCCATTTATAGAAATTTGTTAACTACACCAGCCATGCGAAGCGCGTGTAAATCCAAAAAAGGCCGATACACGGCGTTCACCGGCAAAAAGAAACGGCCGCTGGAAGGACCTCAAATCATCCGGGCTGGCCTTTGAACCGGGGGACCTTCATGCATACTGCTGCAGCACTTTCCCTGAAAGTCTGTACGCAAACATTCAAACAGTAAAAAATTATTTTACCGTTTCACACCACAGCCGCGCATTCTGGAACATCCTGAGCCAGGGCGACGCCTTGAGCTCTTTATTCCATTCCGGGGGCATCCATCCCCACTGCCACTTCAGGAAGGCACGCTCAGGATGCGGCATCATCGCCAGATGTCTTCCGTCAGGTGAGCAGAGCGCGGCAATGCCCTCAGGCGCGCCGTTCGGGTTGAAAGGATACTGCTCTGTCGGATTTCCCTCGTCATCAGCGTAGCGCGCGGGGGCGAGACCGTCTGCAAGCACCTTTTCCTTTATCGTCTCGTCAGGGAAATACGCGAGCCCCTCGCCGTGGGCCACCCAGACCCCCAGGACAGAGTTTTCCATCCCCTTCAGCATAACCGAGGGGCTGTTGAGGATTTTCAGCGACACAAACCGCGACTCAAACCTGCCTGATTTGTTATGGATAAATCTCGGCTGGCTGCTGTCGGATATCCCCTGCCACGGGACCCAGCCCAGCAGCGCCGCA
>JAOUFP010000477.1 GCA_029858145.1 Nitrospirota bacterium
AGTATCCTGTTGCCCAGGGTGGCGGTGCAGATTCCATGTGCTACAGCAGTGTTCACTTCTTTGTCGGAAAACCCGCCTTCAGGGCCTATAAACAGGGATAGCCGGTCCGCGTTACGAAGCCTCCCTGTGACAGCCGAAAGTCTTTGGCCTCCCTTTTCCCAGAAAATAATGCCTTCCCTTTCTTGCAGACCGGGGAAATTGAATATATCCTCAAATGCAAAGGGTGACAATATCTCGGGAACGACATTTCTCCCGCACTGTCTTGAGGCCTCCTCTGCTATCTTTTTCCAGCGGGGAAGTTTTCTCGTTTCCCTGATCTGGCTTCTTTCGGTGATAACAGGAACTATGGCGTTTACCCCCAATTCCGTGGTCTTTTGGATTACGAAATCCATCTTCTCTCCTTTTAGCAATCCCTGAATCAGAGTTATATTCAGAGTGGATTCCGTGTTTATGACGGAGTCGCCGGTAATGTCCGCAGTTACTTCTTTCCTGGACGCGGTGAGTATCTGTGCTGTATATGATTTGCCTTTTTCATTTGTGACAATAAGGCAATCGCCTGGTTTGCACCGGAGAACGGAAAAGAGATAATGCGCTTTTTCATCCCTGACAACCAGGGGCCGTTGCAACAGAGCAGAATCCTGGATGAATATCCTATGCATAGAACGAAAACAAGCCGGCGTATGCGGCTGTTCTGAAAAGGTCAGCTTTCAACACCGGTAAACAAGTCTTTCAGTTTTTCCTTGAAGCTTTTCGTCACCTCATCACCATTAATGGAGGCGAATTCTTCCAGGAGTTCCTTCTGACGGGAGGTAAGCTTTGTCGGCACCTCTAGGTAGATTCTTACAATTTGATTGCCCCTCTGGTGACTTCCAACCCTCGGAGCTCCCTGGCCCTTGATGGTGAATAGCTTTCCCGATTGAGTGCCGGGGGGGATTTTAAGCTTAGCGGCGGTGCCGTCGATTGTTGGCACCTCTATCTCGGTGCCGAGAGCAGCCTGCGGAAATGATACAGGCACCTCACAAAATATCTCGGTTCCCTCCCTCTTGAAGAATGGATGACTCTCAATATTCAAAATAACATAGAGATCACCGTAGGGGCCGCCGTATTCCCCGGGCTCTCCTTCGCCGCTAATTTTGAGTCTCGAACCGGTATCTACCCCGGCAGGAATCTTCAGGGATATACTCTTCTGTTCCTGTATCTTTCCCATCCCTTTGCACTTTTTGCAGGGGTGGGTTATTATTTTCCCTGCACCCTGGCATTTACTGCAGGATCTTGAAACACTGAAAAACCCCTGCTGGAATCGTATGCTGCCTGTTCCTTTGCAGGAAGGGCAGGTTTCCGGGGACTTCCCCGGTGCGGAACCATTTCCCCTGCAGTCCCTGCAGGATTCCCATTTTGGAAAATCTAATGTCTTTTCGGTTCCGAATACCGCCTCTGAAAGCGAAATGTCGAGGTCATACCTGAGATCACTGCCCCTTGCGGGCCTTTGTCTTCTGGTCCCTCCGAAATTGCCGAAAAAATCACCGAAGACTTCTTCGAAAATGTCTCCAAACCCTGCGCCGGTTGTAAACGGACCGTAACCGGCGCCCATGCCTTCCGAAGTCCCGAACCTGTCATAATGAGCCCGTTTCTGTGAGTCATTCAGGCAGGAATACGCCTCATTGATCTCCTTGAACTTATCTTCTGCTTCCTTGTTGCCGGGATTTCTGTCGGGATGGTATCGCATCGCGAGCTTCCTGAATGCTTTTTTTAAATCATCAGCAGTGGCATCCCGGGAGACACCCAATATTTCATAGTAATCTTTCATGAATTGTTCCTTAGGTTATAGGATATTATAGCCCCCCTTTTCGTGAGAAGAAAAGGGGGACCATACGCTGAAAGGATCAGTAAGGCGATTTGTCTTTACTGTTTGTCTTTGTCGACGTCCTCAAATTCGGCTTCTACGACTTCTTCCTCTCCTGCCTTTGCGCCTTGCTCCGCCCCTCCGGGCTGGGCTCCGGCAGTCTTGTATATGTGCTCTGCGAGCTTATGGGAAGCGGTGGTCAGCTTGTCTGTCGCATCCTTTATTTCCGCAACATCGGTGCTGGTATCTTTTGCTTTTTTGCATCGCTCGAGTGCTTCTTCAATATCCCTCTTTTCATCTGCGGTGATCTTGTCCGAATAGTCCTTGAGCGATTTTTCAACAGTATATATAAGCGAGTCAGCATTATTTTTTGCCTCTACCAGCTCTTTTCTCTTGTGGTCTTCAGTGCTATGTGATTCAGCATCACGCACCATATTTTTGATTTCCTCTTCAGACAAT
>JAOUFP010000478.1 GCA_029858145.1 Nitrospirota bacterium
GGTTAATTTTAGGCGAACAAGAACGGATTAATAAATATCAAAAAAAAGGAGATCTGGCTTCTTATTCTCAAGTACTCTCATATTTGAGAAAAAGGGATAAAACTTGATAACAACAGATTAAACCTCTTAGAGGCTCCGGGGCAAACAATAAGTCAGGTCATTATTTTCACTGTTTCGAACCCGTGTCTTTGTAAGGAATACGCAACCTTATCTACGAAGGACAACCAACGGAAATCATTGCCGTTGCATTTTTTTGAAACGCGTTCGCTTTTCAGTGCAGATGAAAAAATTTACGCATCTTTTTCAGTACAAAACATTCAACGGTTACTCCATGATCAAATTTTTCCAGGGGCCTCTATTTTTAGACACTTTTCTGTAAATTCAGTATAATAAAAATTCCCCGGACGCAGAGAAAAACATAATACTTTATATAAGGAGCACGATAATGATGAGAGTAGGTTTTATAGGCTGGCGCGGCATGGTGGGTTCGGTACTCATGGGCCGCATGAAGGAAGAAAAGGATTTCAATCTCATAGACCCGTTCTTCTTCACCACCTCGAACGTGGGAGGCAAGGCACCCGAGGTAGGCAAAGATGTCCCGGTGCTCAAAGACGCAAGGAACATCGACGAACTGAAGGCTATGGATACCATCGTCTCCTGCCAGGGAGGCGATTACACGAACGAAGTCTATCCGAAGCTCCGGGCTGCCGGCTGGCAGGGATACTGGATCGACGCTGCCTCTGCCCTGCGGATGAAAAAGGACTCAATAATCATCCTTGATCCGGTGAATATGAAGGTAATCAGGGACGGGCTGGCAAAGGGTATCAAAAATTATATCGGCGGAAACTGCACGGTTTCCCTGATGCTCATTGCGCTGGGCGGTCTGTACGAGGCCGGCCTTGTGGAATGGATGAGCGCCATGACGTATCAGGCTGCTTCCGGCGCAGGCGCAAACAATATGCGCGAACTGCTCAAACAGATGGGCTCTGTGCACGCAGCCGCAAAGGACCTGCTGGAGACTCCGTCGAGTGCCATCCTCGAGATCGACCGGAAAGTAGCCGAGCACATCCGTTCGGATGCATATCCCAAGGAATTCTTCGGCGTGCCGCTGGCCGGATCAGTAATCCCCTGGATCGACAAGCAGCTGGAGAACGGCCAGAGCAAGGAGGAGTGGAAGGGCCAGGCAGAGACGAACAAGATCCTCGGACGCGAAGGCAACCCGATCCCCATCGACGGCACCTGCGTGCGTGTAGGGGCCATGCGCTGCCACAGCCAGGCGCTGACGATCAAGATGACGAAGGACGTCCCTCTGGACGAAATCCATGGCATGATCGCGGGACACAATTCATGGGTGAAGGTGGTCCCCAACGAGCGCGACATAACCATACGTGAACTCACCCCCGCGGCTGTGACCGGCACCCTCACCGTGCCGATCGGCCGTTTGCGCAAGATGAACATGGGGCCTTCGTTCCTGAACGCGTTCACCTGCGGAGACCAGCTCCTCTGGGGCGCGGCAGAGCCGCTCAGGCGCATGCTACGCATTGTGGTGGAAAAATAGAATAATGCTGAAGAAAAAAGGGAAATACGTTGTCGCCGTTGTCGGCGCTACCGGCGCTGTCGGCGAAGAGATGATTGCGACCCTGGAGGAGAGGGATTTTCCTGTGGAAAAGCTCAGGCTCTTTGCGTCCGAAAGATCTGAGGGGAAAACCCTCTTCTTTCACGACGATGAAATCCCTGTTGAGACGCTCGACAAGAATTCCTTCAGGGGGGTCGATATCGCTTTGTTTTCGGCAGGCGGCGAGAGGTCCGGGAAATGGGCGCCGGTCGCGGTGAAGTCAGGCTGCGTTGTTATCGACAACTCAAGCCGGTGGAGAATGGACCCTGAAGTTCCGCTTGTTGTTCCGGAGGTGAACCCCCAGGATCTGAAATGGCATAAGGGGATTATCGCGAACCCGAACTGCTCCACCATCCAGATGGTGGTTGTCCTGAAGCCGATCCACGATGCCGCCAGAATAAAGAGGGTGGTCGTGACCACGTTTCAGTCGGTGTCCGGCACCGGGAAAAAGGCGATGGAGGAGCTGATGCAGCAGACAGCAGATCTCCTGAATTTCAGGCAGATAGAGACAAACGTCTATCCCCATCAGATAGCCTTCAACTGCCTCCCGCACATAGACGCGTTCCTTGAGAACGGCTATACAAAGGAAGAGATGAAGATGGTGAACGAGACAAGGAAGATCATGGGCGATGAGTCTGTAAGGGTCACTGCTACCGCCGTGCGCGTTCCGGTTTTCAGATGTCAT
>JAOUFP010000479.1 GCA_029858145.1 Nitrospirota bacterium
ATCCTTACCCCTCATCCAGGTGAAATGGCAAGACTGCTGGCGGCAGGGAAAAAAGCCGCTCATCCCTCTTTTGCCAAGTGGGCAGCAGGGGGGATTTCCCGGGGAATAGAAAGAGAGAGAATAACCATTTCCTCTTCATTCTCAAAAGAAAGCGGGGCATACCTTGTCCTGAAAGGCGCCCCGACTGTCATCGCGGAACCCGAAAGCCGGATATTCATAAATACGACCGGAAATCCCGGTATGGCAACCGCCGGTTCGGGAGATGTCCTGACGGGGATTATCGCGTCCCTGCTCGGCCAGGGAATGACATCCCTGAACGCCTCTGTCCTCGGCGTATTTCTTCATGGTCTTGCCGGCGATATCGGGGCGGAAAAAAAAGTAATGCAATCCGTTATTGCTTCTGATATCATGGAAATGATACCTGATGCCTTTTTCAGATTAGCAAGACATATATAATCGTATGTAATTTGTTAATCGTCTTCTGGCGATTAACAATGTCACTCACATTTTCTTCCCTTAGTGGGGGCGGCAAGTAAGCCGGAAAATTGTTTTTGCCTTTGCTGTTGACGTCTTCGTGATTAAAATGCAGGAAAAGAGTTCGTGGCAGACTGATAAGGTCCTCGACATCAATGTCCGGCTCAACATCTTTCGATTTCATATAAGATGGCCGCTTTACCCCGGAGCCTGGTCTCACGACTCTGTTCCGATCTGTTCACGGTTTAACCTTCAGTATTCGCAGATCTTTCTTGTGGCAATCAAACCATGTGGCAGGAGAAGGCATTGAGAGCGGTTTTATTGTACGGTAGTCCGACAGACTGGTTCTCAGCATATCGGGAGAAAAATGTCCTGGAGCAGGGCGAAAATGTCCTCCCCGCGGATGAGAGCGACAATGCCTCCTCATGTGACGAAAAGATAGACATTTTTCCGGACAAGGTTATGGAAAGGGAGGCCGCTAGGACATGCGCCCCTCAGGCCGAGAGATGAACACCCGCCATTTTTTGGGTTCCGCGGTGCCGGATAATTTTTTTTTGGTGCGACAGTGACTGTTTTAAGTCTATCAGGGAAAAGTATTTTTTTCCCGGCGGTCTTTTTCAGTGTTATTCTGTTTTCGTCGAATTCGGAATCTTCGGACGTAATCGTTTTCGGCGATAAGCGTCTGAAGCCGGTTGTCGAAATAATCTCGGGAATAAATGAGTCACTGCCTTTTCCTGCTAAGGTATATTCACCTTCATCCGCAAAGGGAAGAATGAAGGAAATTGCGTCTCAGGAGAAAGCACGTGTTGTTATCGTCCTTGGCAGAAATGCACTGGACGAGACGTTGCAACTGCCGGCCTCGATACCGGTGATATACGATCTAGTGGTGACCCCCCCCATCATCAAACGTGCCAATACGACAGGGTGCTATATGGGTACCCCGCTGAAAGAGTATATCGAACTCATCAGGCGGTATCTGCGTCCCATCAGGCGCATCGCGGTTGTGGGCAGCCAGGAACTGATGAACGCACTGGATGTGGCTGCATATCCCCAGGTCGCCTCCTATAATGTAAAGACCCCTTATGAATTCGTGACAACTCTTGAACAGCTCGATTCGATTGATGCTGTTGTGCTCCTCCCGGATGTTTCCCTGCTGACTGCAACTGCCCTGGAAGAAGCCTATCTCATATCATTCAAAAAGGGGATACCACTGATAGGGCTTTCCGAAAAACACGTAAGACAGGGTGCGCTGCTGGCCCTTGTATTCGACCCTGTAAGTGTCGGCAGATATATCGGGGAGATGGCCGCAATAGCGGTAACCAGTTCGGATGTGAGACAGTATCCACCTGCACCACCGCGCAAATTCGACCTTTTCATCAACATGGACACGGCAGGGAAAATGGGCATCAGCATTCCTGCGGAACTCGTACAAAGGGCGAAGCGGATATATCCCTAAGAGAAAGCGGTTTTCTTCTACGCTGTTTTCTTTTTAAAGCAGACGGTATAATTAATCATGAGGCTCACTTTCAGGCAAAAAGCCCTTGTTTTTATTCTCCCCATATTTGCGATTGTATCAGCTGTTTACACCTATGAGGCCATTACCACGCAGAAAAAGATAATGCGGACGGAGATCGTAAAGAGGGCTGAGGCGGTAACCAGACTGGGAACAAAGACTGCCGAACTGCCAATCATTTCCAGAAACCCCGAACTCCTCAAAAATACGGTTATTTACCTGAAAGAAAGTCCTGATGTAATATCGGTTGCCATTTTTGACGAGGACATGAAACTACTCGCTGATGACGGATATCCGATCAAGCG
>JAOUFP010000481.1 GCA_029858145.1 Nitrospirota bacterium
TGTTATTTTCAGCGGCTCCACACTGTGGACGACACACGACAAAGGCTCGAGGAACGCGGCCTCCTGAAAGCCAAGGCTGTCGGGTTTTTTGAATACATTCTGGCTGACCACATGCTTCGGTATCAGGATATATTCGGAAAAGGCGCCGAGCACCTTTGAAGACATCAGGTTTTCGCAGAGATTGAACAGTCCCTTCGCGCAAAACTGGCAGCTCCGGCAGGGTGCACTGTGCACCGCCATCACTTCGTCTCCGACGTTAAATTTTCGTACCCCCTTTCCTCTGGCAGCCACCACCCCGGAGAATTCATGACCGAAAGGACCGGGCATCGGAATTAATGAATGTCCTCTGAGATAGGCCTTAAGGTCCGTCCCGCAGGTGAGAGCGGACTTCACCTTCACCAGCAATTCCCCTGCAGCAGGTTCAGGGACCGGGATATCGAGAATCTCGATCGTCCCCGGCTCTTTCAGGATAGCAGCCAGCACGACTCAGAATTCCAGCCTGGCGCCGAAAATCTGGCCGGAGATGGCAGCAAAAAGAAAGATCGGTATATAGCGGTAATCAAGATGGGAAAAGACCCGTGCGAGAACGACAAAGGGGATAGGCAAATGAATATATAAAAACCATCTGAAAGAGAATTTTTTTTGCTTGCCCCGGAAATAGCCGAAAAGCAGGTTCAGGGCAAAGGTAAAAAGAAAGATCTCGATGACAATAAAAACCGTAGAGGTAAAATCCATGCTCAAAAATACCTTAATCGTTGCTGCTCAGTCAAGCAGGCGGGAGGTCCAATTGACGATTAACTTATCCTTTCACTGCCTTCAGTATGCCGTTGAGCAGGGCAACCGGCGTGGGCGGACAGCCCGGGATATAAACATCCACGGGAATTACATTCCCGACTCCGCCGAGCGAGGCGTAACTTTCCCCGAATATGCCGCCGTTTCGGCCGCAATCACCGACCGCCACCACCAGCCTGGGAGGAGGAGTGGCATCGTATGTCCTGCGGAGGGCTATCTCCATGTTTCTCGTCACAGGGCCTGTCACAAGGAGCATGTCGGCAAACCGCGGAGATGCCGTAAAATGGATACCAAACCGCTCGCAGTTGTAGATGGGATTATTGAGGGCATGGATCTCGAGTTCACAGCCGTTGCAGGAACCGGCATCCACCTGCCGTATCGCGAGGCTGCGGCTGAAGCGTTTTCTGACCGCCTCCTCCAGCCGGGCGCCGGCCAGTTCAAGCCCTCTGACCTCTTCCTCTGGAAGCGGCTCGGTCACTACGCCTGTACGGAATATCTGACGAAGTATCCTGATCATAGGTCATGCCCTGAATACGACTGATTAAAGCTCTTGTTGCAGAGCGGAAAGTCAGGGACGATATTCCCCGGGATCGCCTGTTCAAGCCCCAGCCAGTTCACGCCGGACGGGTCCCGCACCATGCAGCGGTTCACCTCGCCCTTCGGCCCTGACTGCAGCCAGTAGATTATCTCTCCCCTCCAGCCTTCGATCGCGGAAAATCCCGCGACTTCGCCTGAAGGAAGCGTCAGAGGACCGGTGAGGTCTCCTGCAGGGAGTTCTTCCAGCATCTTCCGCACGATCCGGATGGACTCCCTCACCTCATCGATCCTGACCTTTACTCTCCCATGCACATCGCCGGTAATGCGCACAGGCACATCCAGCTCAATGCGGTCTAACTGGTCATACGGCGGGAAAGGGAACCGCACGCGGCAATCGAGATTGAGTCCGCTGGCCCTCGCGACGATGCCGACAACGCAGAGTTCCCTCGCCTTTGCAGGCTTGAGGATGCCGGTGTCCCGCACTCTGTCTTCAAGAGAAGGGCTCTCATTGTAAATAACGACAAGCTTGTCGAACTCCTTTTGCAGATAGTCAAGTCCCGCGAGCATCTCCTGTCTGCCCTTTTCATCGATGTCCGCCGCCACTCCGCCAGGTATGACTTTGTCCATGATGAACCGGTGTCCGAAGAGTTTCCTGTTGGTGCGCAATACCATCTCCTTCAGCCGCATCAGCTGATAGAACATAAAGGCAAAGGCAGCATCGTTGCAGATCGCGCCGATATCGCCCAGATGATTTGCGATGCGCTCCCTCTCGAGAAATATGGCCCTCAGCCAGTGCGCCCTCTCAGGAGGCCTGCAGCCTGTCATGGATTCAAGCGCCATGCAGTACCCGATGCTGTGGGCGACGGTGGTGTCACCCGATACCCTTCCGGCAAGCCTGAAGCCTTCCTCCCAGGAAAGGGCCTCGAACCTCTTTTCTATCCCCTTATGGACATAGCCGAGCC